>DATLHT010000428.1:0-2240 GCA_035539795.1 Burkholderiaceae bacterium | reverse complement strand
ATCCCGATCCGGGTTCGGCACTCCCTCGTACCAAGGTGTGACGAGGTGTAAAAAATGGATTCGGCTCGGCTTCAGGCACAATCACGGGATCGTTGCGTGCTGCGAATGCATGCGACACCCTGCTCACTTTTTGTAAATTCCCATGCAATACAAGGATTTACGCGATTTCATCGCCCAACTCGAACGTACCGGCGAACTCCGGCGCGTGCGCCAGTCAGTCTCGCCGCGCCTCGAGATGACCGAGATCTGCGACCGCCTGCTGCGCGCGGGTGGACCGGCCGCGTTGTTCGAGAATGTGGTGGAAGAAGGCCGGTCCCATAGCATGCCGGTGCTCGGCAACCTGTTCGGCACGCCGCGCCGCGTGGCGCTCGGCATGGGTGCGGAGTCGATGGAAGCGCTGCGCGACATCGGTCGGGTCCTGAGTGCGCTGAAGGAGCCGGAGCCGCCGCGTGGGCTGCGCGAGGCCGGCAAGCTGCTCGGACTTGTCAAGGCAGTATGGGACATGGCGCCCAAGTCGGTCTCGTCGCCGCCCTGCCAGGAGATCGTCTGGGAAGGCAATGACGTCGACCTGGCCCGCTTGCCCATACAGACCTGCTGGCCCGGCGATGTCGCACCGCTGATCACGTGGGGGCTGACCATCACCAAGGGTCCGCACAAGAAGCGGCAGAACCTCGGCATCTACCGCCAGCAGGTAATCGGCCGCAACAAGGTCATCATGCGCTGGCTGGCCCATCGCGGCGGCGCGCTCGATTTCCGCGAGCACGCGCTGGCCAATCCCGGCCAGCCGTATCCGGTGGCAGTAGCGCTTGGCGCGGACCCGGCCACCATCCTCGGTGCCGTCACGCCCGTACCCGATACCTTGTCGGAATACCAGTTCGCCGGCCTGCTACGCGGCGGGCGCACCGAACTGGCGAAGTGCCTGACGCCATCGCTGTCGCACCTGAACGTGCCGGCGCGCGCGGAGATCGTGCTCGAAGGCCATATCCTGCCAGACGCAAGCCACCGCAGCGGCTACGAGCACGCACTGGAAGGACCGTACGGCGACCACACCGGGTATTACAACGAGCAGGACTGGTTCCCGGTCTTCACCATCGAGCGCATCACCATGCGCCGCGACCCGATCTACCACTCCACGTATACCGGCAAGCCGCCGGACGAGCCGGCCGTGCTCGGCGTGGCGCTCAACGAGGTGTTCGTGCCGCTGCTGCAGAAGCAGTTTCCCGAGATCACTGATTTCTACCTGCCGCCCGAAGGCTGCAGCTACCGCATGGCGGTGGTACAGATGAAAAAGCAGTACGCCGGCCATGCTAAGCGCGTGATGTTCGGCGTGTGGAGCTTCCTGCGGCAGTTCATGTATACCAAGTTCATCGTGGTGGTGGACGAGGACGTCAACATCCGCGACTGGAAGGAAGTCATCTGGGCCATTACCACGCGTGTGGATCCGGCCCGCGATACGGTGATGGTGGAGAACACGCCGATCGACTACCTGGACTTCGCCTCGCCGGTCTCCGGCCTGGGCTCGAAGATGGGCATCGATGCCACCAACAAGTGGCCGGGCGAGACGACGCGCGAGTGGGGGCGGGTGATCGAAATGGATAGTGCGGTCCGTGCACGTGTCGATGCGTTGTGGACGACGCTGTTCGACGAGGCAGGGTCGCGCTGAGGCACTGACCGTGCTGCGCGGATCACAGAACGGAGATCCGCGCCCGCGCCCCCGACCAGCCCCGGTCAATTTCATTCAGCCATCGACCTTCGCCGCCGGGGCTGCGCCAACCGGATATAGAACCGGTCGCCGCGCGCTTCGGCGATCTGTCGGCCCAGCACCATGATCTGCAATACGGCATGAGCCAGCGCGGGATCCCGGCCAGCGCTGGCTGCCAACTCGTCCATGGTGGCACCTGCCTGGCCACAGGCAATCAGATGATCCGTCATCGCTAGCGCAATCGCGCGCGTCACGGATTCGGTCAGCGGCACTGGCCGAAGCGATGCAGTCGCGGACGGGCTAAACGTTGCGGTGAGCCCAGCACTGTCTGTCCGGCGACGTACACGCGGGGGTCCAATGTAAGGAGTGCTTCCCTGTGCACTGGAACGGGAGCCAATCTGGCTGGCTGGCCGGGTTCTCGAAATGCATCCGCCGATAGGGTTTCTCCAGAGACAATGTTTCCGGCATAGCACGGCCGCTGCACTGCCGCCGTGCTATGCCCGCGTTTCCCGCGGGACATTCACCGCATGATCAAGAA
>DATLHT010000427.1:0-17641 GCA_035539795.1 Burkholderiaceae bacterium | reverse complement strand
GGGAATACTTGCGCCGCCATCCGGGCTACCGCTCGGCTTGGGCGCGCCGCAGGCGCGGGGTGTCCTTCGCCCGTTGGGGGTTGCGATGTCGCCGAGGATCCAGACCTGGACGGGCGCTGTGCGCATCCGCTGTGGCTGTCGTCCCCTGACGGGCGGCTGCAGGTGCGCGCTGCGTACGCGCACGCTGCCGCAGCCCGCCGTTTCGACCTGTGGCGCATTCCTGGCCGCAAGCGCCTGGCGCTTGACGGCCACGACTTGGCTCTGACTGCCGAGCACAGCGCGCAGCGCATGCGCTTGTCGCTGTCGGGCGCCCTGGCTGACGGCGCCGCCTATGCGAGCGCCGTGCCGCTGACGCCGCGCCTGCGCGGCCAGCTCGACGCTTTCGATGCGCAGGCGCAGGCACTGGAAGGCCATGCACTTCGAGTCGATCCTGCACGGGCGGTCACACGCGCCGCGTTGCTGCACCTGCGCGCCCTGCAGGCGCTCGACGCCTCGCAGGCAGGCGCGTCGCACCGCGACATCGCCCAGGCCTTGTTCGGCCTCGAGGCCGTCGTCCTGCGCTGGCACGAGGATGGCGAGTTGCGTGCGCAGGTGCGGCACCTGCTGCGCCGTGCCGAGGCGCTCATGAACGGCGGCTATCTGGCCCTTGCCGGCTTATCGCACGCCGCAGCAAACCACCCCGGAGACGAACCGTTGCGCTGAATCTCTCCCTGCCTTGATCGGGCCTGGTTCCCGAGACTGCCTCCATCGGGCCGTGAATGGTTTGCGGCCCATCGACAGCGATGGAGTCCGTCATGGCAGTTGGCAGTTCTTTCCCTTCTCGCACGGCCGCAGCAACTGCGCCGCAGCCTGCCGCGGTTCCGGCTGCGCCGGCCAATCCCGAGTTCCTGACCACCGAGGAAGCCGGCGCCTTCCTGCGGCTGTCGCCGCGCACGCTGGAGAAGCAGCGGGTACTCGGTGGTGGTCCGCGCTTTCGCAAATTCGGTGCGCGCGTGGTCTACGCCGCCGCCGACCTGCGCGCCTGGGCCGACAGTCACACCTACGGCATGACTTCGGACCCTGGCTACGTACAGCGCGACTCCGTCCGCTGACGAGCCAAGGGGCAACACCGCATGTCGAAGCGCCTGAGCGAACGCGAACAGCTCACGCTGTTCCGCGCGCTGCCGCACGGCGACATGGCGCTGCGCGATGCGCAGGACCTGATGGCCTACCCCTTCTTCTCCCTGGCCAAGTCGCCGCGCATCGTACCGATCCGCTTCGAGGCCGGAGGCATCTCGCTCACCGTCGAGGGCGTGCCCGAGCACGGCATCGCCACCATCTGGGACGCCGATGTGCTGATCTGGGCCGCCAGCCAGATCATCCAGGCGAAGATGGAAGGCATCGCGCCTTCGCGCCTGATGGTGGCCACGCCCTACGAGATCCTGCGCTTTGCGCAGCGGGGCACCGGCCGCAGCGACTATCTGGCGCTACGCGCCGCACTCGACCGCCTACAGTCCACCACTGTCGCCACCACGCTGCGCCAGCGCGAGCGCCCGAACGGCGGCAAGCGGGTGCACCGCTTCTCCTGGATCAATGAGTGGAAGGAATACATCCGGCCGGACGGGCGCTCCGACGGCATCGAGTTGATCCTGGCCGACTGGTTCTTCACCGGCGTGATGGACGAAGCTCTGGTGCTCACGCTCGATCCGACGTATTTCCGGCTTTCCGGTGGCATCGAGCGCTGGCTGTATCGGCTGGTGCGCAAGCACGGCGGGCGGCAGCCGGGTGGATGGCGCTTCGAGATGCGTCACCTGTACTTGAAGTCCGGCGCGCTCCAGCGCTCTCGCGACTTCGCCGCGCATGTGCGCGGCCTCGCACTGCGCCAGGCGCTGCCGGGCTACCGACTGTCCATCGAACGCAGTGGCGGCATCGAGTGGCTGGCCTTCCGCCCTTGCACCGACAACGCCGGGAGCACCGACTTATCCACAGCTTCTGTTGAAGAACCTGTGGATGTCATGGGGACGGGCTCGGTGGATCACCGGCGCGGGACTCGGTGGATCGCCGGCGCAAACGTCGGTAGATCACCGGCGCCAAACAGCCCGCAAGCCGCGCCCAGCAACGGTTTGGGGCCTCCCTAAACATCTAAAGGGATACATAAATGGAATTCACGCGCGCGCGAACAGAGGCTGCTCAAAAGTCGGGCAGTGCCTTGCCGGAGGCAGTCCGAACAGCCCAAACAGCCGAATACCGCTTGCCAGGAAGAGAAGCCCGGCCAGGCAAGGTGATTGCATTGCTGAACCAGAAAGGCGGTGCGGGCAAAACGACCCTTGCCACGCACCTGGCCGGTGAACTGGCGATGGCGGGAAGCCGCGTGACGCTGCTCGATGCCGACCCGCAGGGCTCGGCTCTCGACTGTGCCCAGCGGCGGCTTCAGAACGGGCAGGGACGCCTCTACGGCGTGTTCGGGCTGGCCCGGGACTCGCTGCATCAGGAAGCGCCCCAGATCGCCTTGGAAGCGGATTTCGTCGTGATCGACGGGCCGCCCCGCGTCGCCGCCCTCGCGCGCTCCGCGCTGCTGGCCGCCGACTTGGTGCTCATTCCCGTGCAACCCAGCGCGTATGACGTCTGGGCAAGTCACGAGATGGTGGCGCTCATTTCAGAGGCGAGGGTGTTCCGGCCACAGCTTCGCGCGGCCTTCGTCATCAACCGGCGCGTGGTCGGCACCGTGATCGGCCGCGAAGCACGCGCAGCACTGGCCGACCAACCGTTTGCCGCGCTGCAGGCCGAAGTCTCGCAGCGCATCGTGTTCGCCGACAGCGTGGCCGCCGGCCGGCTCGCATGCGAAGCCGCGCCGAAGTGCGCCGCCGCGCGCGAGATCGCGGCACTGGCGCAGGCAGTGCAGGAGATGCTGCGATGACGGCATCAGTGTCATCCTCAACACCGAAGCGGGCATCCATCGGCCGCAAACCTGCCGGCGACCCGGCATCGACCTGGGTGCGCCAGGCCGATGCACCGGAGAACGTCGCGAAGGCGTCGATCTTCACCGCACGCCTCACCGTCGACGTGACGCCGGCGCTGCGGGGCCGCATCAAGGTGATTGCCTTCGAACGTGGCGTCACGGCGGCCGAGATGCTGCGCGAGCTGCTGGAGCGCGAATACGGTGGAGGCCAGTCATGACGCAGCCGTCGCCCATTGCCTCGCAGACCTGGCCCCACGCAGCGCTGCCGCCACGGCCTGCCCCTATGCGCGTCTCGCTCGCCTTCGTCGAGCATCGCGTGAACGTCTGGCTGCGCTTCGGCCAGCCGGTGCGCGAGACGGTGCTCGACCGATGGCGGCGCGTGGCAATCTTCGAGCCCAATGCGGTGTGCTGCCGCGTCAAATGGATCGGCAACGACTACGGCACGGCGCTCTGGCAGCTCATGGTCCTGCAAGCACCGATGCCGTTCGATGGCGCACAGCGCATCGCCGGCGTGGTACCTAGCGCGCGCATCCTGCTGCGCGCTGATGGCGAGGAGCAGGTCAAGGCGGTTCTCGAAAAGGTCGACGCCATCGAAGCGCTGGTCATGGATCCGGCTACGGTCGCCTCGACGTACTGGCACACCGTCGGCAACCGGCTGGCTGCGCGCCAGCCGCTCCCGGACTACACCAGCGAGCGGCATGCGGCGCATCTTGCGCGCGAGGCGCTACGATGAGTCGGCGGGTGCTTTTGGCCGCCATGGGCATCGGCTTGGCTGCGCTGTGCTCGCCGGCCTTCATGCCGATGTCGGTGCATGAACGAGTGTTCCTGGTCTACAACCCGACGAACAGCGTGCCGCGCGGCTGGTACCAGGTCGACAGCATCGACAGCGCAGCGGCGCTGCGCGTCGGCAGCATCGTTCTCGCCCGGCTTCCTGTCGACGCGGCAGCCTTCGCAGGACAACGCCGCTACCTGCCGAGCGGCATGCCGATCCTCAAGCGTATAGGCGCCATTGCGCCGCAGTCGGTGTGCGTTCGAGAACAGGTCGTGCTGATTGATGGTGCAGTGGCGGCGACCGCACGCACACATGACGGCGCGCGCCGGCCATTGCAGGCTTGGCAGCATTGCCGCCCGCTCGCCAGTGGCGAACTTTTCCTGCTCAGCGACACGAACCCGGCGTCGTTCGACAGCCGCTACTTCGGCCCCATCGCCGCCTCTGCCGTGCTCGGCACCGCGCGACCGCTGTGGACCTGGAACGCGCCATGAGGCTTGCCTTATCGCAACACCCAACACGCCGCCGAGCTGCAGCCGGGCATGCGCCCGCGCTGCACTCCATCGTGCAGGGATCCCGCCGCGAGCGTGCAGCGCGCGCTGCACCGCCGCTTGCCCCTCGGGCCGTGCTGCGCGCCCGGTGCGCGGCTGGCGGCAGGTCGGAGCCGGGAGCGGATGCGGAAGGCGGAGACGGAGGGCCAGATAAAGGGGGTGGCACGCCGTGCCCCCGAAAGTCAGTCTGCACGTGGGTTTGCGGCGGCACCGCAAGGGGTCCTGCGCGTGCCGCGTAGAGACTGGAATCCGCGTAGCAGCGGCGGTCGCCGCGTGCTTTGTGCGACGCGTGGCGCCACCGTACGCTGGAGTTCTGATGGCTGGCAGTGACGAGGATCGCTTTCGCGTCAAGCCCGCGGCGCCGAAGTCGCGCGGTGGCCCGCGCTCGCAGCGCTTCGTTTCGCAGGTCCTCAAGCAGGTATCGAAGACCGGCGCGAAGTCCGCCAGCAAGAGCCTTGGGAGACCCGCCAACACATTCGGACGCGGTCGTGTCGCGGCCGCCATGGCTGGCCAGCGTCTGGGGCCGAACGCGCGACGTGTGGTCATCAAGTCCCGCTTCGTTGTGTTACGGCGCGCCAGCCCGAACTCGGCGGCGGTTCACCTGCGCTACATCGAGCGTGATGGCGTCACACGGAACGGGCAGAAGGGCCAGGCCTACGGTGCCGACACCGATGTCGCCGACCTGAAGGTTTTTCAGGAACGGGGGCAAAACGATCGCCACCAGTTCCGCTTCATCGTCTCGGCTGAGGATGGCCTGGAACTGGAGGATCTGAAGGGCTTCACCCGCCAGTTGATGCGCCAAATGGAGATCGACCTGGAGACCCGATTGGACTGGGTGGCCGTGGACCATTGGGACACAGACAACCCGCACACTCACATCGTTCTCAACGGCCATACCGGGGGGCCTGCCAGCGGCAGAGAAGATCTCGTGATCGCCCCCGACTACATGGCCCACGGCATGCGCTCGCGCGCGAGTGAGATCGCCACCGAATGGCTGGGGCCGCGCACCGAAGCGGAAATCCGTCGGAGCATGCTGCGGGAGGTCGACCAGCAGCGGCTAACCGGCCTGGACCGGGTACTGATCCGGCAAGCTGGTCCCAATGGCATCGACTTGACGGACAACGCGCGACATCCGCAGAGTCAGAACGCACTCCGGGCACGGTTGCAGCGGCTCGAAGGCATGGGCTTGGCAGAGCGGATGGATACAAATCGCTGGAGGCTCCAGCCCGGGATTGCAACCACGCTCGACGCCATGGGCCAGCGCGAGGATGCACTTGAGACGGTGCGTCGTGCACTCAAGGGCCAACTGCGCGAATGCGTGGTCCACGGGCAGCCGTCCTACCCCGTCACGGGTCGGATTGCGGGCAAGGGCTTGGCCGACGAACTGCATGACCGCGGCTATCTGGTGGTCGACGGCGTCGACGGACGGGCGCACTACCTGAAGCTGCCAGCCAGCACCGACCTCACAGGCCTGCCGACAAATGGCATCGTGGAGGCGCGGCCGCCAGGCCAGGAAAAGCCGGTGGATCGCACCATCGCGACCGCCGCGAAAGACGGCGTTTACCAGACGGCTGACCACGTGTTACAGCTGACGCAGGCCAAAAACCGTGACCCTCGATCCGCTGTCGATGCACATGTGCGCAGACTCGAAGCGCTGCGCCGCGCCGGCATCGTGGAGCGCGTCGGCGATGGCGTCTGGAAAGTGCCACCAGACCTACTGCAGAAGGCCCGCACTCATGATGCCCAGAAGGACAAGGGGCTGGCACTCGAGCTGCGATCACAGCTGTCCATCGATCGGCAGGTGCGCGCCATAGGTGCCACCTGGCTGGACAGAGAATTGGTGGGCAATCGGTCGATCACGTCCAACACAGGCTTTGGGGCCGAAGTACGCGCTGCAATGCGCGACCGCGTTGATTTTCTTATTACGCAGGGGCTTGCCGAGTGGTCAGGCCAGCGCGCGGTTCTCGCGACCAACCTTTTAGCAACACTGCGTGACCGTGAGCTGGCCGAAGTTGGCAAGTCACTTGGGAATGAGACCGGGCAGACATATCGCGCGGTAAAGGATGGCGAACAAGTTAGCGGCACCTATCGAACAAGCATTCAGCTCGTGAGCGGCCGATTCGCGATGCTCGACGATGGAATGGGATTCAATCTTGTACCGTGGAAACCAGTAATCGAACAGCGCCTGGGGCAGCGGATCACAGCGATCGTGCGTAGCAGCAGCGTGACTTGGGAACTTGGACGCACACGTGGCGTGGGGCTGTGATCCCTGACGCAAGCCGTCGGGTCGCGCGATCAGGACGAAATCGACTCGGCTATGAGCTGCCGTATCCATGTGTGGGCAGGATCATCATGATGGCGTTCGTGCCAGTACATCGAAACGTTAACTGCCGGCAGCGGCAGCGGAACTTCTAGGATTGTGGAGCGGCTCATCTTCTGGAACGCATGAGCCACGCTCGAAGGCAGGATCGCGACGAAGTCGGTGGTGCCGACGACGAACGGACAAGCCAGGTAACTTGACAGCGACGCGCCTATCCGCCGAATACGGTTCACCGCCTTCAGTGCCTCATCGATTTGCTGACTGAATTGACCAGTATGCCCAGCTATGTAGACATGAGGATAGGTGAGAAGAGAATCCAGATTCCAACGCTTGTGAAGACAGGGGTGATTGTTCCGCACGATGCATACGGCGCGCTCCTCGAAAAGAAAGCGTGCCCGCAATGCTGGCAGTGGTTGCGGATAGTGGCCGATTACCAGTTCAACGTGATTTGTCTCGATCATGTTCAAGCCCTGGAATAGCTTGAACACGCGTAGCGAAATCCCCGGCGCGGCTTTGGACAACGCTGCGATGACCTTCGGCAGCGCGGCGAACTGCAAGTAGTCCGAGACAAAGATCGACAGCACTCGATGTGCCGTGACGGGGTCGAACTCCTCCCGCGGCAACGTTTCGCTGCGCCAGCGTGCCACTAGGGGCTGGAAGGATTGGTACAGCTCTTGTGCCCTCTGGGTCGGGTGCCAGAGACCCTCATCGCGCAAAAAAAGCGGGTCGTTGAACAAGCGTCGCAAGCGACTCAACGCAGCGCTCATCGCGGGTTGAGTGATTCCGAGCTGAATAGCAGCGCGCGACACGCTGCGGCAGGTCATCAGTGCATCGAAATGCACGAGCAGGTTGAGGTCGGCGCTCTTCATTCACACGTCATCAGCAGTTTTCTTCATTTATATGATTGATGCGCCCATAAACGCAAGCACATTGTGCCTCGCAATTGTGCTGCATACGATCAGTGACAACTTCACGATGTAAAACGCCATGCACACATTCCTTGCCCGCTTCCTTCTGGTGATACCTTTTGTGCTTGCCCCCCTCGAGGTGGCATACGCGCAGGCCGGATGGCCGAACGGGAAGGCGATACGAATAGTCGTGGCTGCGCCGCCCGGAGGGTCCACGGAGATGATCGCCCGGCAGATCGCCGAAGGGATGAGCACGCGCCTGGGCGTCCCGGTTAACGTAGAGAACCGCCCGGGATCGGGCGGGACGCTCGGTACCGCGCAGGTCGTCAAGGAGCCAGCTGACGGGCACACCCTGCTGCTGGGAACGGTCAGCACGCATGGTGTGGCACCAAGCGTATTAGCCAAGCTGCCGTATGACCCGATCAAGGACTTCACGGCACTCACGACCGTAGCCACCATTCCCAATGTTGTGGTGGTCAACACGGCCTCGCCTGCCAAGACGCTGGGTGCGTTCGTGGCCATGGCGAAGGCCAACCCGGGTAAGTACACCTACGCATCGAACGGAGCGGGCACATCTAACGGGCTGGCCACTGCGTTGCTGGCCTCGATCTCGGGCGTCACCATGACCGATATTCCGTACAAGGGATCAACCCCGGCCAGAAGCGATCTGCTGACGGGCAACGTCGATCTCATGCTGGACGTAGTGATGACGGCCGAGCCTCATATCCGTTCGGGCAAATTGCGACCGCTGGCAGTGACATCTCTCAAGCGTTCCGCGCTGCTGCCTGACGTGCCCACCGTAGCAGAGCAGGGTTACCCGGGATTTGAGGCGATCGTCTGGTTTGGCATGTTCGCTCCGCCCAAACTGCCGTCCGAAATCGCTGCTCGCCTGCACCAAGAACTGGCAGCTGTTATCAGGGGAGGCAAATTGACCAAGTACCTCGAAAGCCAAGGGGCCGTGCCTGTCGTGATGTCCCCGGCAGAGTTCGGCAAGTTCATCCGGAACGATATTGACAAGTGGGCCAAGGTGGCCAAGGCCGCCGGCATTAAGCCCGAATAGACCGCGGCTTCTGAGCACCATTTTCCGAACGATGAAAGCCACCGCACGCTTCTGGATCTATGCGGCCATCACGGCCGCCGGCACGGTAGCCGGCTCTGTCTTTGCCGCGCAGATCGTAGTCGGTCAGGTCGGCCCAATGTCAGGACTCGATGCAAACCAAGGACGTGCCTATGCCGCCGGTATGCAGCTCTACTTCAATGAAGTGAACAGGATCGGTGGTGTCAACGGCCATACATTCATGCTTCTACGCAAGGACGATTTCGGGCGGCCCGAAGACACAGTCGCTATTACCCGTCAGCTCCTCTATGAGCAGAGACCGCTGGTACTGGCTGGCTACTTTGGAAACGAAAACATCTCGGCCATCGTAGCAACCGGCCTGCTGGAGAAGGAACGAATCGCGCTCGTCGGATACCGGACATCGGAGGTACGCCCGGACACGCCATATTTATACAGCGTGCGGGCAAGCACGCGCGATGAGCTAAGCAAGTTCGCCGAGCACTTAGCCACCACTGGCATTACGCGCATAGGGCTACTGTATGAAGAGGGAACCCGAGCGCCCGCCCTTCTCTCTGCCGCCGATGGTGCGGCCGCGAGGGTTGGAGCAAGCATCGTTGTTCGAGCGTCATACGCCCCCAACACCGTTGCAGTTGCCCGTGCGGTGGACACGTTCATCAGCGCGCAACCGCAAGCCATCATCATGGTTTCCAGCGGCGCTGCGACGGCGGCATTTGTCGAGCGTTACCGAGGTGTGGGCGGTTCGGCTCAACTTTTCGCCCACTCGGGCGCCGACATTGAACAGCTCTCAAAACGCTTGACCGAAGGACAGATGCAGGGAATTGCCATCGCGCAGGTCACTCCGAGCCCTTACAGAGTCTCTAGCCGTCTGGCAAAGCAATTCATCGATGCCGTTTCCCACGCACCAAATTTGGAGGTGTCGGTTAGCTTCGCGATGATGGAGGGCTATATCACGGCCCGCGTGCTAGCCGAGGCTGTCCGTCGCCAAGGCCCAAGTCCCTCCCGCGATGGAATGGTTGCGGCATTGGACAGTCTCGAAAATCTGGACCTTGGCGGCTATGTCGTCAGCTTTAGAGGTCAACGCTTCGGTTCAAAGTTCGTCGAACTATCCATCGTAAGTAGCGCCGGAAAGATCAAGCAGTAGATGTCAATCAGCTCTTGACGGACTGGCTCGCGCGTGTGTGGCCGGTTGTGGCCCTGAATACTGACTCTCCTATTTCTTTGCAACCTCCAAGGTTCGCCCCGTGGTTTACCACGGGGCTTTTTTTCGCACCTTGCAATTGGACTGATTGGCACGAACTCCTCGCCGGTCATGCTCCTAGCATTCATGACATTTATGCGACCATAAACGCAAGCAAATTGTGGCGATGTGGCGTTGTGCCTACGATCAGTAACAAGCTCATAACGCAAAGCGCTTCTTACGTCCTCTTTAGCCAGTCTTTTTGGCGGTGACAGGAGGAGTTGGGTGGCTAAGGCGACAGGGTCCAGCCCCAAATGGGCTTCGTGGGGGGAAACGCGAACGCGAACGTTTTCCGGAGTCCCCGCGCGAACCGGTGCTGACGCACACAGATCAACGAACGAGGAAGTAGACAAGCATGGTTCGAATAGGTATTGACGTAGGTGGCACCTTCACGGATTTCGTGATGGCCGACATGAGCAGCGGCGCTCTCTCATATTTCAAGGTGCCGTCGTCGCCTGCAGATCCGTCCGTGGCGATTGCCCAAGGTACGCGTGAAATGCTGGAGCACTTTTCCGTGTCGCCCTCTGATGTTGAGTATTTCGGCCACGGCACGACCGTGGCCACCAACATGGTGATTGAACGGCGCGGCGTCTCGACCGGTCTGATTACGACACATGGATTTCGCGATGTCCTGGCAGTAGGGCGCCAGACGCGCCCTTCTCTCTACGACTACAGCGTTCAGAAGCCCGCGCCGTTGGTGCCGAGGCACCACCGGCTCGAGGCCAACGAACGTGTGGCCGCAAGCGGTGAAGTGATCCGTCCACTGGATGAAGTTGCACTTGAGGCGCTCGTGCGCGAATTGGTCGCGGACGGAGTACAAGCCATTGCCGTCGCGTTTCTGCACTCCTACCGCAATGCCAATCACGAGCAGCAGGCAAGGCGCGTGATCGAAAGGGTGGCCCCGGGGCTTCATGTGAGCATCTCGTCGGAAGTGCTACCCGAGTTCCGCGAGTTTGAGCGCACTTCCACCACTGTGCTCAACGCTTATGTGGCGCCCCGAATGTTGCACTACTTCGAGCGCCTGCATACGCGCCTGATGGAAGTCGGCGTGAAGGTGGAACCTCTGACCTTCCACTCCAATGGCGGCCTGATGCCTCTCAAGACCGTGGGGCGCTTTCCCGTGCTCACTTGTCTATCAGGTCCAGCAGCAGGTGTTGTGGGCTCGACCGTGATTGGCGCCACCGCTGGTCTGTCAGAGATCATCACTTTTGATGTGGGCGGCACAAGCACTGATGTGTCCCTCATCACCGGGGGGCGTCCCAGCTTTACCTCTGACCGTCTGGTCGCCGGCTACCCCGTGCGGATGCCGATGATCGACATCCATGTTGTTGGTGCCGGCGGTGGCAGCATCGCCCGCTTGGACGACGTTGGCGCGCTGAAGGTCGGTCCTGACAGTGCCGGTGCGGTTCCCGGCCCCGTTGCATTCAACAAAGGCGGCGTCGAGCCCACACTGACCGACGCTAACATCGTGTTGGGCCGGCTCAACCCGACCACCTTGCTCGACGGCCGCATGAAAGTGGACCGCCAACGCGCAGTCGAAGTGATCGAAGAGAAGATCGCCCGCCCTCTGGGCATGTCCGTAGAGGAGGCTGCAGACGGCATTCTGCGCATTGCCACGGCCAACATGAGTCGGGCCATCCGCGCTGTCTCAACCGAACATGGACACGACCCGTCCGACTTCGTGCTGTTCGCCTTCGGCGGCGCGGGCCCACTGCACTCCGCCGATGTGGCGCGCGAGTGCGGCATCAACAGCGTTCTTGTGCCACACGAGCCGGGCACGCTGTGCGCGCGGGGCATTCTGCTGGCCGACATCAGCCGCGATTTCGTGCGCACCCAGTTGGCCATGCTCAGCGACCAGAGCTGGCGCGACGTTGCCAACCTGATGGGAGAGATGCTGCGGGAGGGCGAACAGTGGCTAGTGGACGAAGGCGTCGCAAAGGAGCGGCGCCAATACCACCTGTACATCGACGCACGCTACCGCGGCCAGACGCACAACATCCGCGTGCAGGTGAGTTCCGTAGAACCACAACACCAAGAACTTTTCGTAGCGGCGTTTCATCAGGCGCACCGATCGCAGTATGGCCATGACAACCCGGGCCTAGCGATCGAGATTGTCACCTGTCGTTTGCAGGCCGTTGGTCTGGTCGACAAGGACATGGTGCGCGCTGTCCCCGCAATCGCAACACCCAAATGGCACGAGCGCCAAATTTACTTTGGAGCTGGGCACGGCTGGACGAGCACACGCGTCTACCGCCGTGATTCGCTAGCTGCAGGAACCGAGTTGGAGGGGCCAGTAGTCATTGAGGAGATGAGTTCCACCACCGTCGTGTTGCCGGGCCAGCAAGCCGTCATCGATCGTTTCGGAAATATTCGTATTCAAAGCTGAGGTGCCCGTCATGAGTTCTCTTCCCAATAACCTGGTGCCTGCCGCCATCACGCGTGACTTTGATCCTGTAGCGGTCGAGGTCTTTTCTAACCGGCTGCTGTCCATCATCGAGTCGATGGCCAGCAACATGATGCGCGCCTCGTTCTCGCCGCAGATCAAGGAGCGTCGCGACTTCTCTGTCGGAATGTTTGACGCCCGTGGCCGCCTCGTCGCACAGGGCTCGCATATCCCCGTGCACTTGGGATCGCTAATGGGATCGGTCGAAGCCGTGCTGGCCCGATACTCCGCCGCCGATATCAGCGATGGCGATGTTTACATCTGCAATGACCCGTACGCGGCAGGGGGAACGCACCTGCCCGACATATCCATCATTACGCCGATCTTCCTAGAAGAAAGACTGGTCGCATTTGCAGCAAACATCGGTCATCACTCCGATGTTGGCGGCGCTACCCCGGGGTCGATCTCCGCAAGTGCCCGCAGCATCTACGAAGAGGGGCTGCGTATCCCGGTAATGCGCGTTGCCCGCGCTCACCGAGTGGACGATGACCTCATCGAGATGGTAGCTCTGAATTCCCGCCTACCGGAAGAGCGTGGCCTCGATATTCGGGTGCAGATCGCCACCAACGAAAAGGGGGGCGTTGCCACACGCCAGCTCATCGACCGCATGGGAGGCGCGACCGTGTTCCAAGAGGCCATCGAAGACGTACTCGCATATACGTCACGCCGGATTCAGCACCGTATCGCCTCGTTGGCACCCGGAAGCCACTCTTTCACCACTTGGCTGGATGACGATGGCAGCGTTGACGGTCCCCGTGTACCGATCACCGCCACTGTATTCAAGGAAGGCAACACCTTGGTGATCGACTTGGCAGGCACAGGGCCACAGTCGCTCGGCGCGCTTAACGTGGCTGAAAGCGCACTGCGAGCCACTGTGTACTACTGTGTCAAGGCCAATCTGGACCCCGAGCTGATGGCCAACAGTGGATTAGCTGAGGCCATCGTGATCCGGGCACCTGAAGGCTCGATCGTCAACCCGACCTCACCTGCGGCCTGCGGAGCACGAACCATTACTTGCCAACGGCTAGCTGGTGCAGTCTTTGGCGCGTTTCGAGGACTGGTGACGCGCGATCAATTGATCGCCTCGGGCAGCGATACCTTGCCTTCGGTATCTTTCTCTGGCCGTCGCCCCGGAAACGGTAGCCCCTACCTATGCCTGGAGGCGATGGGAGGCGGCGGTGGCGCGAAAGCAAGCATGGATGGCATGGATGGCATCCATGTACACATTACCAACTCCCTCAACCTTCCCACCGAGGTGATGGAGATCGAGTTCCCTTTACACGTCGAGCAGTACGGGTTAGCCGTCGATTCCGGTGGAGCCGGCTATCACCGTGGAGGACTAGGCATCGTCAGGCAGGTGCGTGCATTGCAGGACGACACCGTTCTATCGGTCCGTTCGGACAGTCATATTCAAGGTGCGGCGGGAGCCGAGGGCGGTGGCGAGGGAGGTCTTGGCCGTCTTGTACGAAATCCTGGCAGCGAGGCTGCAGAGGTCCTTCCCTCGAAGGTCGCCCGCCTCGTCCTTGCCAAAGGGGAAACGATCCGCATTGAAACCCCGGGAGGCGCTGGCTTCGGCGACCCTCTGACGCGTCCGATCCACGTGCTGGCTGACGACTTGCGCGATGGCCTGCTCTCGGAATCAGCGGCGCAGCGCTCTTATGGCGCGGACCGCACGGCGCAGGCCCTTGAATTGGCGCGAAAAACCAAGCGGCCATGAGCGGAATCAGTTCACGTTCCATCCCCACCTGTTTCAATCAATCATCGGAGAGTTTATGAAGAATATACGTGCAACGTTCTGGCTCATCGCGTCGCTGTTCTCAGCAGCGACTGCGACCGCTCAGGATGCATATCCAAACAAGCTCGTCAGACTCGTCGTTCCATTTGCAGTCGGAGGATCGACTGACGCTGTCGCACGCACAGTAGCCGCAAAACTTCAGGAAGCCTGGAAACAGCCCGTGATCGTCGAGAACTGGGTTGGTGGAAACGGAGTTGTAGGTACCGAGAAGGTCGCCAAGGTGAAGCCCGATGGCTACACATTCTTGATCGGCACTGTCACCACGCACGCCGTCGCGCAATCGCTTTATCCGAAGCTTCCCTACAACGTGGAGCGAGACTTCACACCAATTACAGAACTGGTGACGATTCCTCAACTGCTGTCGGTTCGGAATTCACTTCCAGTCCACTCGTTCAAGGAGTTGATTGATTATGCAAAGGCACATCCAGGCGACCTCACCTACCTAGGTGGAACAGGCCAGACAATGAGCATGTCCATGGCGCTGCTGACGACTCGCGCCGGAGTGAAGATGCTGGAAGTACCCTACATCGGCTCAGCCCAGGGAATGACTGCATTGCTTGGCGGACACCTGGATGTTGCCTTCGACGTCATCATGACCTCTCTCCCGCACATGCAAGCGGGGCGCATCCGCACCCTTGCGACAACCAGTACTAAACGGCATCCCCTAGTTCCCCAAATCCCGACCATCGCTGAGTCCGGTTTTCCTGGCTTCGAATCCAACGTTTGGTTCGGGCTGTTTGCTCCTGCGGGAACTCCGCCTGAGATCGTCAAAAAGATCAGCGACGACACCCGCGCGGCGTTGACAGAGCCCGAGACCAGAAAAAAGCTCGAAGGGTTGGGCTTCGAGATTGTCACCAGCAGCCCTGCAGACTTTGGCGTCCGGGTGAAGAGCGACATCGAGAAATGGCGCAAGGTAATCAAGGACGCCAATATCAAGGCCGATTGATCCGGTCTCTCGCGCCGGCCGGCGACCCTCCCGCCCCAATTCCCTAGTCCCCCGCGCAGCCCAAGGCTTGCGCCCTTTGTCTGCCCCGCAGTCGGCGCGCCCGTGCGCCGGTGGGGTTCCCTTGTCCAAAAAAACTGAGAGGAGATAGCGATGAATGTACAAAGAACCCTCGTCTGGCTTGCCACCACGTGTGCTGCGGGCGCCGCATGCGCACAGTCCTCGGTCACCTTATACGGTGCCGTAGATCTAGCATTGGTTAAGGCGCGTGGCAGTCTGAGCAGTAGCACACAGTTGGCCAGCAATGAAAACTACACCTCGCGCATCGGCTTTACGGGCCGAGAGGATCTGGGTGGAGGCCTGTACGCAGGCTTTGACCTTGAAGCGCAGCTGAACCCGGATACTGGAGCTGGCCTGCCGACCAGCACCAATAACCAGCCCAGCGGTACCCCCGCCAGCCTGGGAGGCGGCCAAGGCCTGACGTTCAACCGCTACTCGGTGGTCAAGTTGGGTGGCCCGTTTGGCGAGCTGCGGTTGGGCCGCGATTTCACCGCGCACTACCGCAACCGCGTCGATGTGGATCCCTTCGCCAATCAGGGCATTACTTCCAGCCAAGCGCAGGCTGGATCACTGGGAGGCATAACGAATGCACGCGCCTCCAACATGATCAATTACGTCACGCCTCCGACGCTTGGCGGCTTCTATGGTGTGGTGAACTATTACATGGGCGAGAACCCTAGCGGCGCAGCCAACTCTAGCGATGGTCGTGGACAGAGCTTTCGCGTTGGTTACCGCCAAGGTCCTTGGCTCGTTGCATTTTCGGCAGGCAGGACGCAATACGCGAAAACAGCAACGTTGGGGGACATCACATCGACCAACGCGGCGCTGGCGTACAACTTCGGCGTGGTTCGAGTGATGGGGGGCTACTACCGCGACAAGGTGGATCGCACGGCTCCGATAACCGGCAAGGGCTACATCCTCGGCCTGACGGCACCGGTGTTCGGTCTGCACGAGGTACGCGCTTCCTACTCGCGCTACGGCACCGACGCTGTCGGCGAGCCGACGTCGACGAAGGTCGCGCTTGGCTACGTGCACAACCTGTCTAAGCGCACTGCGGTCTATACGAACGTGGTGCGATTGAGCAACTCGGGAGGCGCAAGCGCGGCCATTCCGGGAGCCACCTCAGGTGCCAACGCCGGATCTCACGGTTACGAGGCCGGCCTGCGAACACTGTTCTGATGGTTTGAAAGCGTGCGACACGGGAGGCCCGGCCGCGTCGCCCTTTCCACATCGGCAATTCACTGAAGGTCCATCGTCGACCACATCTCAAGCTGGAGTTATATGAAAGTTCGCGAAGTAAAGATCTACCGTACCAACACAGGCCGCTTGCATCCGGTAGTTATTGAAGTGCTCACCGACGAGGGCGTCACTGGCGTTGGCGAAGCTGGGATCGCCTATGGACTCGGCCAAACTGCAGTTGCAGGGATGATCAAAGACATCGCCGAGCGAATTGTGATCGGCGCGGATCCCTCACGCATTGAGGCGCTTTGGTCGGAGATGTATGACCACACTTTCTGGGCGAAAGGTGGTGGCCCGATAGTTTTTGCTGCCATAAGCGCAATTGAACAGGCGCTCTGGGACATAAAGGGAAAGGTCCTGGGGGTCCCAGTTTATGAATTGCTCGGTGGGAAGTTTCGCGATGAAGTGCGCGTGTACAACAATGGCTGGGGTCAAGATCACATGGAGGTCACACCGTTCGCGGATGCGGCCGAGCGCGCCGTAGCGGAAGGCTATGACGCTTTGAAGTGTTATCCATTTGCTTATCGCGACCCTGACCCGCGTGCTACGTCGAAACATCCGTCCTTGCGCTCGTTGGACAAAAGTGTGTTGAAGCTTGCCTACGAAAAGGTGAAGGCGCTCCGATCAGCAGTTGGCCCCGATGTCGACATCATGTTGGATCTCAGCGGCGGCCTCACGACAGACGAGACGCTCAGGTTCTGTCGAAAACTCGAAGACTTGGACATCTTCTTTATCGAGGAACCATGCGATCCGTTCGATGTTGGAGCGCTGAAAAAGATTTCTGACCATGCGCGGATACCTGTCGCGGCTGGAGAGCGTCTGTACACGCGGTATGGCTTCCGCAAGGTGCTGGAAGCACATGCGGTCGATATCGTGCAACCGGACATTTGCTTGACCGGTGGTCTGATGGAAACAAAGAAGATTGCAGCGATGGCCGAGGCATACAACATGCGAGTTCAACCGCATGTATGTGGAAGCCCGCTGGCGACCGCAGCGGCGCTCCAGATTGGCGCCTGCATCTCGAACTTCGTCATTCAGGAGGTCTATCCCTATTGGCGCACTTCTCCGGGTTACATCGAGATCACGGACAACCCACCAGAAGCGCGAATCAAGAACGGGAAGGTCAGCATTCCCGACACGCCGGGCTTGGGAATCAATCTGATTCCCGGAGCGGTGAAGCCGTTCCTTTGGGAAACCGTGAAGAGCAACTAAGCCGGGTCGGCCGGCCATCCGGCCGGCGTGCACAACATCAGCATTAAACGCACGGCCCTACGGCCAAATAGGAGTGGAAATGGTCAAAATCTTCCGATCAATCTTCGCGATGGGAACACTCGCGGCGCTGGCAAGCCTTTCGCTGGTC
>DATLHT010000426.1:0-4916 GCA_035539795.1 Burkholderiaceae bacterium | reverse complement strand
CGCTTGAAGACGGCGAGACGCCAAGCCAAGCGCTACGCCGTGCCGCTGATACGCTGGACGGGACGACCTGATGTGAAGACGCCAACGGCCGCCATTGGTCTATCAGCGGGGGCCATCGTGGCCTTCGTGCTGGCCAATGGTGAGCCGCTGGTGGCGTTCCTGGAGAAGCTGGTCAATCTGCTGTCTGGCATCGCCGGGAAGTCCTCCGCAGGCTTCTATGCCCCCGCCTTGGGACTGGTCATCGGCTGGCTGATGATGTGGTTCCTCCGGGTCAAGATCCCGGACACCCGGATCCAATGGCTGATGCACGTCCGCATGCTGGTGATTGAACTGCTGCCGATGGCCGCCTGCTTCCTGGTCGTGACCACCCTGCTGAACACCCCGCTAGGGGCCATCCTAGGGCTGGCCTCTGCGATGCTGACCCAGTTGACCTACCGCGTCGTGGCGGCTGTAGCGGCCGCCATTGGGCGCAGGGTGATGCTGGGATGATCCCTATTCCCGCCGCGCTTATCCGCCCGTTGATCTATCTTTCCGTCGCGGGCGGACTTTTTTTCTCAGGCTGGTGGATTGGCAGGGACGGCGCACAGGACAAGGCCCGAGAGGCGGCGCTGCTGGCAAACGCCAAGGCCGAAGATGTCAGGCGTGCTACCGAGGACGCTTGGCAGGTGGCACACTGGAAGCTGGCCTATGCGGCTGAAGAGCAGAGGATCGCCCGTGAACAAGCGACAGAAGACACTATTGCTGGCCTGCGTGATGGCAGCCTCCGGGTGCGGGACAGGTTCAAGTGCCCTAGTGTGCCCAAGGCCCCCACCATTGCCGGCCAACCTCCAGCCGAAGAGCCCGGATTTCGGGCAGAGGATGCGGCAGTTGCTATTGGAATCGCCGACGAAGCCGACACAATCGCCGACGAACGCAACCAGTGTATCTCCAGCTACGAAGCCCTGAGGGTTAAGCCATGAGGCCAGCTTCATTGATCGACCTAATCACACTGCGCAACACACGCGGTATCTGGCGCGAGAGCCCCGGCACCGCTATTGTGGTGACCATGGCTGTAGTGGCCACTATCCACGCCCCCATCCTGACACTGATATGGTGGGCCGCAAGAACGTAATCCCGGCTTCAAACGCCCCCGAGAGGACAAGGCACCATGGCAACCAAGAAGACCGCAGCACCCAAGGCCGAAAAGGCTGAGCCCCTGACGCAAGGTGAGGAAGAAGCCGTACAGGCACTGCGCACAGCACTGGCCAGGCACGCCGCCGCCCAGCATGCCCACGATGACGCCGCATCCGCAAAGGCGCGCGCCTACGATTCCCTGAAGACCGCAGAGAGCGACCTGAGGGCAGCCGAAGAGGCGCTGCTGTCTGCCGTCGCGGCTGGGGAGTAATCCCGTGGCCGAAGTTGGACGCCCGACGCTGTACGATCCTGCGTTCTGTGAGCGCGTCATTGAGATGGGCAAGGAAGGTAAAAGCCCTGTTCAGATGGCGGTCGGCCTAGGTGTAGCGAGGACTACACTTCTGGCGTGGTGCGAAGCGCACCCGGACTTTTTGACAGCCTTCACGTACGCGAGGGACTTGGCGCAGGACTGGTGGGAGACCACCGGACAGACCAACCTCGCCACACAAGGCTTTAACGCCAGCCTGTACAACAAGATCATCAGCGCCCGGTTCCGTGAGGACTACACCGAGCGCCAACACACCGAGGTCAGCGGCGCCGGCTTCAATCTGGTCATCCATTCGGATCCCAAGTGACGGTTGAATACTTCCCGCCGGGACCGGTTGCGGCCAAGTACCTTGCGGATGAGCGGTTCGTCTGCGGCATCCGCGGCCCGGTTGGGTCGGGGAAGTCGGTCGCGTCCGTAATGAAGGCGCTGAAGATCGCCTACAAGCAGCCGATAAGTCCGGTGAATGGCAAGCGCAACAGTCGTATCGCCATTATCCGCAACACCTACCCCGAGTTGAAAACCACGACCATCAAGACGTGGCATAGCTGGGTGCCCCCTGAGCAGGGGAAGTGGCGGGATGAGGGTCCGCCGGCCCATCACATCATCACGCCTGAGTTGGACATCGAGGTTCTGTTTGTGGCGCTTGACCGACCTGCGGACGTGCGCAAGCTGCTGTCCTTGGAGCTGACGGCCGCCTGGATCAATGAGGCGCGAGAGATCCCCAAGGCGGTGCTGGACGGGCTCACGGCGCGCGTCGGTCGCTTCCCTGACCTGAAACACGGGGGCTGCGTTGGTCCGCAGATCATCATGGACACCAACCCCCCTGACACGGATCACTGGTGGTACAAGCTGGCCGAGGAGGAGACCCCGGACGGGTGGGCGTTCTACTCCCAGCCAGGCGGCCTTTCAGACTTCGCCGAGAACCGGGACGGCCTGTCTGGCATGCCGGGCGGGCACGTTGGGTATTACACCCGCGCCAGCCAGGGCAAAGACCCCATGTGGGTCAAGGTCTACGTGGACGGCCAGTATGGGTTTGTCCTCGACGGCAAGCCCGTGTACCCCGAGTACGTGGACAACCTGCACATCCGGTCCGTGGACTACAACCCGCGGCTCCCTGTGTTCGTGGGCATCGACTTCGGCCTGACCCCGGCGGCGACACTGGCCAACCGTGACGGCATGGGGCGCCTGCGGGTGTTCGATGAGCTGTGCACCGGAGACATGGGCGCCGTTCGGTTCGCGGAACTGCTGAAGCAGAAGCTGGCGGAGTACGGGATCGAGCAGGCAAAGATAATCGGCGACCCAGCCGGCGACATCCGGGCGCAGACGGACGAACAGACCCCGTTCCTGGTCATGGCGGCCAACGGAATTCACGCCGTTCCAGCTTCGACAAACGACTACATCATCCGTCGCGAGGCGGTGGTGCGCCCGATGTCCAGGCTCATCGACGGCATCCCCGGCATGGTCATCGACCCCAGGTGCAAGATGTTGCGCAAGGGCATGGCGGGCGCCTACCACTACAAGCGCGTACAGGTGGCGGGGCATGAGAGGTTCCAGGACAAGCCCGACAAAGGGATCTACTCCCACGTCTGCGAGTCGCTGCAGTACCTGTGCCTGGGCGCTGGCGAGGGCGTGGAGGTGATCCGGGCCAGGACAATGGGCGGCCGAGCGGCCTATGCCACAACGTGAAACGGTCGTATAGTTGGCCAACTCCGGAGGACCGAGCATGTCATTCCTTGCCCCCAAAGCTCCCAAGGCTGCGCCTATCGTCCTGCCGGACGCCCCGCCCACCATCGACCAGGCTAGCAAGGCCGCAGAGGACAGCGACCGTCTGCGCCGTCGCCGAGGCCGCAAGGACTATATCTTTGGCGGCGCGTCCAATGCGCCCGTGAACGTGGGCACAAAGACGCTCTTGGGGCAATAGCATGAGCGCGCTTGCCAAGCCCCTGAAGAAGACCATGAGCCTGCCGGGAAAGAACACCCGGGAGAAGGTCGATCCGTTCAACCTATTCTTGCCCAAGGACCCCGAGGACCCGCTGGCGCCGATTCCTGGTGGTGGCCAGCAGTCCAGCGTTGAAACCCCGGCAGCCAACGCAGTAAAGCGTAATCGTGCCGGCTACATGTTCGGATCGGGACTTAGCCAAGGGGTGCGTGGATGAAGACGACCGCTGGGGATTTGCTGTCGAGGCAATCCATTCTGGAGTCGGACCGGTGCAACTTCGAGGCGCTATGGCAGCGCTCGGCCAGTCTTGTGCTGCCGAATCAGGCGTTATTCCAGCGCCAGCAGCCGCAGCAAGGCGAGCGTAGGGATAGCGAACAGTTCGACTCCACCGGAGCTTTGGCCGTGGAGCGCTTCAGTGCCGCGATGGAATCCAGCCTGACCCCGCGGACCCAGCAGTGGGCGGAACTTCTGCCGGCTGAGAAAGAACTGGCTGATGACATCATGATTCGCCGGTATTGCGAAGAGGTGAACGACACGCTGTTCCGGTATCGCTATGCCGCAAGCGCAGGGTTCACCACGGCATCGGGCGAGCACTACCAGTCGCTGGGCGCTTTCGGCAACGGCTGCACGATGGTGATGGAGTCGGCCGCGCGTAACGGCCTGCGGTATCAGGCCCAGTTTCTGGGTGAGATGTACATCGCGCTGAACTTCCAAGGCGAGATTGACACCGCGCATCGCTGCTTCGAATACACCGCCCGGCAAGCATTCCAGTTATTCGGCGATGGCCCGCGCGGCTACTTCCGCGAGACGGCCGAGCGCAAGCCCGACACCAAGCTGGAGTTCCTGCACTGCGTCAAGCCCAACGACGACTACGACCCGACCAAGGCCGCCAAGCGTCGGCCGTTCGTGTCGTACTACGTCTGCAAGTCCATCCAGGAGATCGTGGAAGAGGGCGGCTACTTCACCATGCCCTACGTGTTCAGCCGTTTCAGCACGGCGCCACGTGAAACCTACGGCCGAGGCCCGACGCAGACGGTACTGAACACACTGAACACCGCCAACGAGATGGCCAAGACGCTGCTGCGTGCTGGCCAGAAGGCCGTGGATCCGCCGCTGCTTCTGCCCGATGACGACATCCTGCGCGGGTTCAACCTGCGTTCGGGTGCGCTGAACTACGGCGGCGTTGACTCGCAGGGGAATCCGCGCGTGCAGCCGCTGGCCACTGGCGCCAACATGCCGCTTGGGCTGGAGATGCAGGAGGCCGAGCGACGCATCATCAACGATGCCTTCTATGTGACCCTGTTCCAGGTGCTGGTGGACAGCCCGACGATGACGGCCACCGAGGCATTGCTGCGCGCGCAAGAGAAGGGCGCACTGATCGCCCCGCCGATGGGTCGCCAGCAGACCGAGTATCTAGGGCCGATGATCGCCCGCGAGATCGACATACTGGAGCGTGCGGGACTGCTTCCGCCGCCGCCGCCGCAGTTGCTGGAGGCTGGTGGTGAGTTGACAATCGAATATACAGCTCCCCTGAAT
>DATLHT010000425.1:0-6223 GCA_035539795.1 Burkholderiaceae bacterium | reverse complement strand
AGTCGAACGAGGGGCTGGCGCTCCAGCTCTACGTGACCACTTCCCCCGTCACCGTTCAGAGCATCGCGAACTTCATCGCCAATCCGGCAAACCCGGTGGTCAACGACGGCAGCTTCACCGTTTCCGCGACCGGCGGCCCTTCGGGCAACCCCGTGGTTTTCTCGGTCAGTTCGGGCAGCGCAGCCGTGTGCACGGCCGGCGGCACCCATGGCGCGACCATCACGATCCTCGCGGCCGGGATCTGCACCGTATTCGCTAACCAGGACGGCAACGCCAACCATACCGCGGCGCCGCAGCAATCGCTGCCCGTGAGCATCGGCGGCGTTGCCGACGAAATTTTCGGTGACGGATTCCAGTAGTCGGGAGTGCGACCAAGCAGCACTCAAAGGAGGCGGCGTTTCACCGGACCGCCCGATGCCGGAGTTCCGGCAAGCCAGGCGGCGGATGCGGGCCTGTTGGCAGACTGCAGGGACAAGTCCGCGAACGTAATGGCAGAACTCCCGCGCTTCCGTCGTTCAATCCAATAGGCGCTCTGCGCCCAACACAAGCCAGCACCTGGGTCTACACGTCCCGTCGATAGCGTCGCTCGTGCGCAGGTTCATCCGCGTGGGCGAGGGGTGTGGCTGTGTCACAGCAATCCATCGAAGGGCGAGACATGAGTCTACTGATCAAGCAAGCGGGCCGGTTCGGTTTCGCCAGCGCATTCGTTCTAGCCGCCGGTGCCGGCACGCCAGCTGTGGCGGCCAATCGGGCGTTCGTCACATCCATCGCCGACAGCGGGATATTGGGCAACTGGGCCGATGCGGGAGGCAACGTGGGTTTGGCCGCGGGCGATGCTATCTGTGTGGCGCGGGCAACGGCCGCGAATCTGCCCAACCCGGGCCAGTTCGTCGCGTGGCTGTCGGATTCGACGAACGATGCCTACTGTCGCATTCACGGCTTCAACGGAACCAAGGCCAACTTGTGCGGGCAGGCCACGCTGCCGGTGGGTGCCGGACCGTGGCAGCGCGTCGACGGCACACCGTTCATGGCCGTGATCGAACGCGCGACGGAAGGCGACGTCTATATACCGTTGAGCCTCGACGAGTTCGGCGCCACGGTAAACAACCAGCGCCTCTATACGGGGACCACGCCCGACGGCACGGCAGCCGATCTGCATTGCGGCAACTGGCTCATTGACGACGATGTGCGAGTCGGCAGCACATCCCAGACGTATCCGGGATGGACCCAGTCTTCCGGCAGGGCCTTCTGCAACAGCGGCCGTCTGGCCTGCATGCAGAAAGGTACGGGACCTGCACTGTCCTTGCCGCCTAGCGGCGGGAAGCAGGCGTTCATTACCCGGGAGCTATCCAACGGCAACCTGGGGACGTCGCCGCTGGCGGGCGGGAATTCCGGCCTCGCTGCGGCCGATGCGATCTGCCGAAACTCTGCGCAGGCCGCGAATCTGTACGAGCCACAGAGCTACAAGGCATATATCGCAGCCGGCTCGAATCCCGCGGCGCGCTTCGAGAACGATGGTCCCTGGTTCCGGCTCGACGGCGTCAGGTTTGCCGACGATTTCGCGCAGATCAGCTCGGGCTTCGTACGTGCCCCGCTGAACATGACCGAGACCGGCCTGTACAGGAATTCGTTCGTGAACTACGCATGGACCGGCGTGGACAACAACGGCAACTTCGGTG
The DNA here is from genome assembly GCA_035539795.1 of Burkholderiaceae bacterium. Taxonomy (GTDB): domain Bacteria; phylum Pseudomonadota; class Gammaproteobacteria; order Burkholderiales; family Burkholderiaceae; genus Imbroritus. Next base: position 4,544 of record DATLHT010000425.1, on the reverse strand, counting down.
CGAATTGCAGCGGCTGGACTGCATCGTCGGGAGCTGGCTGGACGAGTCTGCCGGAAGCCAATGGTCCACGCTGGCCCAGGTCTTATCTCGATGCGGTAAGCTGCACCTTGTTACAGGCGTTGTACTGCCTGTCGGATTCCGACCTCCTTTTCCGGTACGGCTTCGAGTAGGCGCATTTTGCTAGAGGTCGCCCGGCCGGCTGTTCCTCGGGCCCGAGGAGCGGCCGGCCAAAGCAGCAATTCCTGCGAAAGTACACATTTTTTCAAGCATCGACAGCCGCTGCCGCTCGCATGCGTGCGTCATGCAATCTGGCCTGAAGAGAGGGCGCGCGCATCGAGCGTCGAATCTGCGGCGGGGTATTCCGGCACGTATCCAGGGCGAGCTGGAAAAAACCTGTCCGTGGTTCTACGAGCATTTCTATCCGGGGTGGCGATTGCAGGTTCGGTAAACGTGAGAGCGGGAACCGCGTCAACTCGCGATCCAACGTTTAGCGGATCGGTTCGGCCAGTGCCTCGATCCGCGCCAACAACGCCGGCTCGATCCAACGACGGTCCTTCACCAGCGCATTTGCATGGCGCGCGGTGTCCCGGGCCGCGCGATGATCGCCCAGGCGCGTGTATATCGATGCCAGTACATCGAGCAATTCGATTTGATGCAGATGCCCCGCGGGCGCGAGCTGTTGCCACATTGCCAGCGCCCGATTGATATCGGCCAGCGCCTCGGCAGGCCGGCCCAGCGCGTTCAAGGCGCTGGCGCGCCGTGCCAGCACCATCTCGGCGGCGGTGCCATGCTGTTTGTCCAGGCGTACCAACAGTTCGCGCGCCTGATCGCACAAGGCCAGAGCCGCTGGTGCGTCGTTGCGGCGCAGGCTCAGCTCCGCGCGCAACTGCCACAAATAGGCCATCCAGTGATGGCCTTGAGGAAAGATTTCCTGCGCCATCGCCAGTGCGCGTGCGCTGCTGGCTTCGGCCTGCTCCAGATCGCCCGTGGCGAGCGCGAGTTCGGCCTGGTTCACATAGATATCGGTGCAAGAACGCGTGGCGTGCAAGTCGGGGCGTGCGCACCATTGCACCGCGGCGTTGATGTGCTGTGTTGCCGCCGCCAGATCGCGTCGGCGCAATTCCAGTTTTCCCAGGCTGCTCAGGGTATTGGCGACGCGCAGATGACCGTCGCCGTAGACGGCCCGCATCATTGCCAGTGCGCGGATCAGCACGGGCTCGGCCTCCTCGAGGCGCGCCTGCAGGCTCAGCACATCGCCGAGGTTGAGCAAGGCTAGCGCGATGCGATCGTGCGGCGCATCGTAGATCCGTTCGGCCGTGGTCAGCGTTTCGCGCAATAGGGACTCGGCCGCTGCGCTGTCACCCAGCGTCTGGCGTACGCGCGACAAGTCGGTGAGGCCCTGCAGAAAATCCTGGGTAGGCACTCGTCCGCTGCGGCGCCAGGTTTGCAGGGCGGATTCGAGCAACTTGGCCGCATCGGCATGGCGGCCCGATCCCACCAGCAGGTTGCCGCGCACCAGGTCCGCTTGCACCGCGCCCAGGGAGCCGGCGCCATACAGGGTAGCGGCGTGTTGCGCGGCTTCGGCGGAAATGGCCAGTGCCTGCTCGGTGCGCGCCGAATACATCAGCGCACTGGCGTAGTTCTGCAATCCCTCCACGCTGGCAGCGCTGTTGTCCTCGCGCATTTGCGGCAACAGGTTGGCATAAGCGGTGCTGGCATCGGCGTAGCGCGATTGATGGATCAAAAGGCTTGCCTGCAGTAGGCGAATCCGCGTTACGGGCGTGTCGGTCTGCCCGTAAGACGTTTGCGCCAGCTCCAGTGCCCGGTCGTAGAACTGCCCGGCCTGAAGGTAATCACTGCCCACCATCCTGACTTCGCCCAGCGTGCGTAATAACTCCACGCGCGTAGCGACGGACAGATCGGTCTGCGTCTGCAAGCGCATGCCGGCGCGCTGCACGAGTTGATCCAGGGTCAATCGCTGGTCCGGCAATTGGCCGGCTTTCGATGCATCGAACAGTTCGATCAGGAAATCGCGCACTGCGGTGGCGCGCTGTGCCTGTTCGCGTGCGACATGGGCCTGCCACAGCGCCAGCGACACACCCAGCACGATCGCGAACATGGCGAGCATCGCGGCGATCGACGCCGTGCGATTGCGCTGCACGCTTTTGCGCAGGCGATACCAGGCCGAGGGCGTGCGCGCAGTGACCGGCTGGTTGCGCAGATAGCGTTCGAGATCGTCGGCCAACAGCGCCGCAGAGAGATAGCGGCGGCCCGGATCTTGCGCATTCGCGGTGTCGTAGATTGCATCCAGGTCACCGCGCAGCAGGCGCGTCAAGGCAACCCCCGTGGGCAAGCCGGCAGGCATTGCGGCGGCGGCACTGGTGCGCGAAAGCGTGAAGCGGCCATGGCCGCGCCGCAGCAGTTGCCCGGTGAGCAGTTCGCCCATCAAGATGCCGAGCGCGTAGATATCGGTCGCCGTGATCACCGGCCCCGGCAGGTATTGCTCCGGCGCCGCGTAGCCGGGCGTCAGCGAAATCACGTTGGTCCGGGTGGCGTGATGGTCGTCGTCGTCGAGCAGGCGCGCGATGCCGAAATCCAGCACCTTGATTTCGCCCGCGGTGTTGACCAGCACGTTGGATGGTTTCAGGTCGCGATGCACCACCAGTGTGCGGTGCGCGCTGTCGATGGCGCGGCATACGGTAACCAGCAACTCCAGCCGCGCGCGCAGGCCCAGGGCACGCGCATTGGCGTACTCGGTGATCGGCAAGCCGTCGACGAATTCCATCGCGATGTACGGAATGCCCGTGTCGCTGATGCCACCGTCGATGAGGCCGGCGATATTCGCATGCGACAGCTGCGCCAGCACCCCTTGCTCGCGCCGGAAACGGCGCTGTCCATCGGCAGAAAACAGCCCCGTGCGCAGCAGCTTCAGTGCCACCGTCTGCATGCCCGTGCCGCTGGCGCGCTGCGCGCGAAACACCACGGACGTGCCGCCCTGGCCTAGCACTTCGATAAGCCGGTATGGCCCGATGCTGCTGCCGACCAGGCCGGCGCCATCGTCCTGCGACGGCGTGTACTCTTGGGCCAGCACGGCGGCGGAAGTGGTCAACAGCGGCGCGTCATCGAGATCGGCGGCCAGCAGGTTGAGCAACTCCTGACGCAATGCGGCGTCGAGGTCGTGCTCGCCGAACCAAGCCTCGCGCTGCGGCGGTGTCAGGTCGACCAGCTGATCGAAACATTCGCGCAGGCTCTGTGACGCTTCAATCACGTCAGCCGCGCTTTGAGGAAGGCGGAAGCGAAACGCCAGTCGCGCGCGACCGTGCGCGGCGCCACGCCGAGCAGCGCGGCCACCTGGTCCAGACCCAGGCCGGCAAAAAAATGCAGGTGTACCACTTCAGCGGCACGCTGATCGCGCAGCAGCAAGGTATCGAGCGCCGCGTCCAGTTCCAGCGCCCGTGCCGGATCGATCGTGAGCGCTTCCACCTCCGGATCGGTGAGGGTCACGCGCAAGCGCGCGTCCTCGCGTTTCAGGCGCATCTGCAGCTTCGCGCGATCGATCAAGATGTGGCGCATCGCTTGCGCGGCGTAGGAAAAAAACTGCCGCGGTTCGCCGAAACGCAGGCGCTCGGCGTCCGCCAGTTTCAGGTACAGCTCGTTGACCAGGGCAGTCGTGTGCAAGGTGTCGGGGGCACCGCCGCGACGGCGCTCGCTGCGCGCCAGCTCGCGCAGCTGCAGATACAGACCATCGACCAATTCATCCACGCCGCTGGCATCGACGACTTGCTGCATGAATCGAGAGCTCGAGTGCGGGAAGGGGCACGGTAGCGCCAATGCCCCGGTATTTCCACCGACCCGGTTGCAGGCTCGACCTTGCGTCGACGGGTGAATGAAACCCGATGGCAGCCGCGCATCCCGCCTGTGGCGATGAACGGCCGGCCGCCCCGGGGTGTGCACCCACGTCAATGCGACGCCAGCATCGCCGGCCGGCCGCCGGTGACAAGGCAGCGAATGTCCTCGCCGGTGTGATGGTGCCTTGCGCCGCGGCGCAGCCTTGCGTGCGCACATCGGCACGCCGACTTACCAGTCCGTAGGCCGATAGTCCTTCAGAAACTATCCCCACGGGCGGCCAGCCCCTTTTCATTGTTTAGCCGAGGCCCGAGTCGGCGAGGCGATCGCTGCGCGCGACCAAGCCATGCAGGCGGCCGCCGCGGCGGACAATGCCCACTTGGCGGCCGAGGTGCGCTTGGCCGACCTAGAGCGCCTGCTCGTCCAGCAATCCGATCAGATCGAGGATCTGCATCGCCAGCGTGACGGCCTTGCTCAGGAACGTGATCAGGCCCAGCGCCCAGGAAATTGACAGCGTTACCGCGCAACTAAGCGGAAGTTGACAGAGTTACCGCGCTACGAGGCGCTGGCAGAACAGCCTTCGGCCCGGCAATACCGTAAGCGTCCGGCGCCGCCACATTCCCGCCCCCGATCACCGGAGCAATGCTAGCCGCTCATTTCCTAGGAGCGCCGAGCATGCAGCCATCGAAGCCCGAAGC
>DATLHT010000424.1:0-5078 GCA_035539795.1 Burkholderiaceae bacterium | reverse complement strand
GTGCCAGCTTCTACGGGCCGCGCCATCGCGCCACCTTTGCTGCCATCCGCGTGGTGCTGCCGTTGTTGCTGATGACGCTGGCGTTGCTGGTCGAGGTGCGATCCGGGCAGAAGCTGCTGCTGGCATTCAGCGGCTTCGCCGTCGGTTTCCTGCTGCCCAAGTGGCTGCTGCGCCAGCGCGTGGCGCGGCGCACGCGCGCGGTGGAAGAGGAATTGCCGATCCTGGTCGACCTGCTGCGCCTGCTGCAGGGCGTGGGTCTCAGCGTTGACCAGAGCCTGCAGGTGATTGCGACCGAGTTCAGCACAATGTTGCGCGTGCTGGGCCCTGAACTGACGCGCGCCAACCAGCAATTTGCCAGCGGGCGAACGCGCGAGGCGACCTTGCAGCGCCTGGCGGGGTTGTTTGCGGATGAAGACCTGAAAAGCCTGATGCAGATGCTGATGCAGGTCGACAAATTTGGTGGTGCGGTGCAGGAACCCCTGCGGTTGTTCGGCACGCGGCTGCAGGAAACGCGGCGTGCGCGGCTGAAAGACCGTGTTGGGAAGCTGACGGTCAAGATGACCCTCGTGATGATCGTGACGTTGCTGCCGGCGATCCTTATCGTGACAGCTGGTCCTGGCTTCCTGAGCGTGCTCCGGGCGCTGGGCGGGTAGGGACAAAAGTGCGGAGAATGACATGACGACACGCTGGCTGGGACCCGTATGCATGGTGCTGCTGCTGAGCGGTTGCGGCAGCCTGCTGGCGACCAACGACCTGCAGAGCCGCCAGGCCGACGCCGAGATCGAGGTGGCCAAGCGCCGTCTGGCGAGCGAGCGCGCCGAGATCGACAATCCGGCGATGTACCGCGCGCTGATCGAGAAGATGCAGTCGGAAGGCCTGTACTTTGCCTCGCTGGCCCATATCGATGCCTACGAGCAGCGCTTCGGCATGACCGACGAACTGGCGCTACGGCGCGCCGATGCCCAGCGTGCCACGGGTCAGGATGCCTTGGCCGACGCCGGCTACCGCAAGCTGTTGTCCTCGCCGGTGGCGGCGCAGGCCTGGCACGGTCTCGGCCTGCTGGCCGGCGGCAGCAGCCGTTTCCCCGAAGCCGTGGCGGCCTTGCGCGAGGCCGCACAGCGCGATCCTACCAATGCGCTGGTCTCCAGCGACCTCGGTTATGCGCTGATGCGCAGCGGCGCGGTCGAAGCCGCGCGCGTGCCGGTACTGCGCGCCGGAGAGCTGGCGCCGCAGAATCGCAATGTCCTGAGCAATATCGCACTGTATTTGTTCGCCAGCGGCGATGCCCCACGCGGCGAGGCGATGATGCAGCAACTCGCCTTTCCCGACGCCACGCAGCAGGCTGTGCGCCGCGATGCGTTGGCGATCCGGCTGGCCGGCCAGCGTGCCCCGGCTGCATCGGCTGCCCCGGAGGCAGGTGGTAACACGCCTGCCACGCTGCCAGGCCCCAGCCGTGGGCTGTCTGGCAAGCAGCAGGACCGCGTACTTGAGCGGTTCGCCGCCGGTACGCCGCGTGCGCAGCCCCAGTAACTGAACCGCATGGAGATCATCCGATGGCACATTTATCCGCTCATGCATCCCGCTCGCAGCGCCTGACACGCAGCGTCATGCTGGCGTGGCTCGTTGCCGTGTGTCTGCCCCCGGTGGCACAAGCCCAGCCTCCCCTGACACCCCCGATGGGAGAGACCACGCGCGCCGCGCTGGCCGTGCAGCGCAACGGTACCCAGGCCGGGCAGCCGGTGCAGGTCAGCGGCGAGCAGGCGGCACTCAGCCACAAGCGCTATCTCGACAGCTTCACGCATCCGATTCCGCCAGCCTTCCAGTCGACCGCCGGTACGAGCGGCATGCCAAATTCCAGCTCGGGCAACGCGCGGCGATGAATTTCCACGGCCGATCCCTTCGTGCAGCCCGGCTCAGGGCCCAGCGCGGCGCGACGGCCGTGATGGCAGCGCTCGTGACCAGCACGGTAGCCCTGACGGCGCTGGTGTCGGTGGATGTCGGCTATCTGTTCTTCCAGCAGCGCAAGCTCCAGAATATTGCGGACATGGCAGCCATGGCCGCGGTGCAGAGCATCCCCGGCCGCGTGAATGTCGCCGCGGCTAGCGCCGCCGCCAACGGGTTCCTGGCTGCCGGTGCGGCGGACCGCGTCACGCCGACTGCTGGCTACTGGGACCCGACGCTGACACCGGCTGCACCCCATTTCAGCAGCATCGTTCCCGCCACCGCGGTGGCCAACGCCGTGCAAGTCGAGGCGCGCAAGGAAAACGGTACGTTCTTCGCCGGCGTGATCGCCGCGCTGCGCGGTAACAGCCGGCCGGTGCTGCGCGCCACGGCGATTGCGCGCGTGGATACCACCATCGGGATTTCGCTCGGCACAGGCGTCGCGCGGCTCTCCGATGCCGGCCCGTTGAACCGGACGCTGTCGGCCTTGCTGGGCACGACTGTCAATCTCGATCTGGCGTCTTACCAGGGCCTCGCGGACAGCGCGATCAGGCTCGGTGATCTGATGACGGAACTGGGCGTCGGCACGGTCGACGACCTGATCAACCTCGATACGCACTTGCCACGGCTGCTCGATGCCGCACTGACGGTGGCCGCGCGCCAGAGCCTACTGCGCGGCTCGCTGGCCACCGGCGGGACTGCATCTGCCCTGGCTGCAAGTGTGCGCGATGTGGCGGTGCGCATTGCCGCCGACGCCGGCGACAACGCAGCCAGCGTCCTGTCGATCGCTGCGCTGCTCGGTAACAAGGAGTCCGCTGCCGATGCCGCAATCAACCTGCTCGACCTGATTACCACCGCTGCGCAGGTTGCAAATGCGCGCGCCGGCATCCAGATCGATAACCTGGGCATCGACCTGGGACCGCTGGCCTCGGTGATGGTTAGCACGCGTATCGTCACGCCGCCGGTGATGGCCATCGGACCGGCAGGCAAGGTCCAGACCGGGCCGCGCGTTGGCCAGTGGTATGCCGAGGCGCATTCCGCGGCGGCACGCGTGCGGCTGGTGATCAAGGTGCTCAACGTCGGCATCGCGGGCATCACCTTGCCGGTGGAGATCGAGGTCGCACCGGGCACGGCCTGGGCGGCGGATGCGCAGTGCGCGGTGCCACGGACCAACTCAAGCGTCAGCATTGGCGTCGATACCGGGATTGCTACGGCATGCATCGCGCAACTGCCGGCCATCGGCACGACGTACACGTGCTCGGCGCTGCCCAAGGCACGTATCCTCACGTTGCTGATCGCTGGCATCGACGCCAAGATCAGCGTGCCGTTGACGGCCACGACGCAGACCGTCACGTTCTCGGGCAGCGAGCTTGGTACGACCAAGACCGTCGGCACGAACAGCGTCGGCCAGGCGTTGGCGAATGCATTGTTCGGGTCCGGTTCGATCGCGCTTGATGTCGTCGCCCTGGGGATTCCACTGCCGCTGGTGGGAGATGTGATCGGCACTGTGCTGCGGCCGGCGTTATATCCCGTGCTGCTGGCGCTCGATCCCATCCTGCAGCCCGTACTGGCACTGCTTGGTATACAGATCGGCATCAGCGATGTGAAGCTCGAATCGATCTCCTGCAACCGGCCTGTGCTGGTGTTCTGAAACCGTATTACTGATGATGTTGAAAGGTCATGAAAGCTGAACGCTTGGCTTACGAAGCGCTGGAACTTTATGTATGGGAAGGCAAGCACGATATCGCCGATCGTGTGGCGCGTTTCATGGCGCCGTTCGGCGTCGAAGTCATCCGCGCTGGCGGCATCGATTTCCTGCCACCGGAGCCGCGCCTGAAACCGAGCGTCGCGGTGATCAGCGTGTCGGTCATCGACCAGGGCAACTTCACCGCGGTTGACTGGGAGGGCGCGCAGGGTATGCCGGTGATCTGGGTCGCCCAGCCGCAGCGCAATATCGATCCGGGCCGCTATCCGCCGGAGTATGCACACATTCTGCAGCATGACTTCACCGGTGCCGATCTGCAGGCGCAGTTGCGCAAGTTGTTGCCGGACCTGAATGCCCCCGCGCCGGAGTTGCCTCAGAACGATCTGGTGGCAGATTCGCCCGCCATGCGCGACCTGCTGGAAAGCGTCGATACTTTTGCCGATTGCGACAGCTCGGTGATGCTCTATGGCGAGACCGGTGTCGGCAAGGAGCGCATTGCCCGGCTGTTTCACGAGCGTAATCGGACATACGGTACAGGTCCGTTCGTAGGCGTAAACTGCGGTGCGATTCCGGATGGCTTGTTCGAATCGCTGTTCTTTGGGCACGCCAAAGGTGCTTTCACAGGCGCCCAGTTTGCGCACCGGGGCTATTTCGAGCAGGCTACGGGCGGCACGCTGTTCCTCGATGAAATCGGCGATTTGCCCCTGTACCAGCAGGTCAAGCTGCTGCGCGTCATCGAGGAGATGGCCCTGACGCGCCTCGGCGCGACGGTTCCCGTCAAGCTCGATTTCCGGCTGGTGGCCGCGACCAACAAGGATCTGCGTCAGGGCGTGGCGGAAGGCCGGTTCCGCGCGGATCTGTATTTCCGCCTTGCGGTGATCGAATTGCAGATCCCGACGCTGGAAGAGCGTGGTGCGGCAGAGAAAGTCGCGCTGATGCAATCCTTCATGCGTGGGGTGATCGGCGAAGCGGAGTATGCCACCTTGCCGCCACTGCCCGATTGGCTGCGCAGTGCCGTCGGCAGTGCCTACTTCGCCGGCAATGTGCGCGAATTGCGTAATCTCGCTGAGCGCCTGAGCATCTTGGTGCGCCAGGCCGGCGAATGGGAAGAGCGCCGCATGCGGCCGCTATTCAACCACCTGCGGCCCGACAGTTTCGAGCCCGCGCCCCGGTCGCTCGCGCTGTCACCCGCCAGTGCAGAACGACAACGGATCATCGCGGCCCTTGACGCGAACAGCTGGCGACGGCAGGATACAGCCGCGAGTCTCGGTATCAGCCGTAAAGTGCTGTGGGAAAAAATGCGTAAGTTCCAGATTGCAGATGCCGATGCTGAATCGGACGTGCGCGAAATCGAATAATATCCAGGTCAACCCTTGTCTATGAGACCCCTGATGAGTCTTCTGCACCGCAACCATCGTGCATGCCTGCGCGC
>DATLHT010000423.1:0-4322 GCA_035539795.1 Burkholderiaceae bacterium | reverse complement strand
GAATATGAGGCCGCATGGGCGCTCGGTGCGGCCAACGGTGTTGGAGATCTCGAGGCGCTGACCTACGCGAATTTTCTCTGCAACGAGCAGGGCATGGACCCGATTTCATTCGGCGCAACCATCGGCGCCGCCATGGAATTGTTCGAGATGGGCGTGATCAAGCGCGAGGAAATCGGCTTCGATGCGCCATTCGGCTCTGCCGAGGCGCTGGTCCGCCTGACCGAAATGACGGCCAAGGGCGAGGGTTTCGGCAAGATGATCGGGCTGGGTTCCAAACGTCTGTGCGAACACTACGGGCATCCCGAGCTGTCCATGAGCGTCAAGGGGCAGGAATTTCCCGCCTACGATTCGCGCGGCATCCAGGGCATGGGCCTGACGTATGCCACCTCGAACCGTGGCGCATGCCATCTGCGCTCATACACGGTGGCCTCCGAAGTGCTGGGCATCCCGATCAAGACCGATCCGCTGACGACCGATGGCAAGCCGGAACTGGTCAAGGCATTCCAAGATGCGACGGCTGCCTTCGATTCCGCTGGCATCTGCATCTTCACGTCGTTCGCCTGGACGCTTGCGGACGTGGCCCCCCAGTTGCAGGCTGCGATTGGTGACGAGTTCGATGTCGAGAACCTCAACCTTATCGGCGAGCGCATCTGGAACATGGAGCGCGATTTCAATAATCGCGCCGGTTTCACCAGCAAGGACGACAACCTGCCACCCCGCCTCGTTTCCGAACCCGCGAAGACCGGGCCCGCCAAGGGCCTCGTCAACGGGCTCGCCAAGATGTTGCCGGAGTACTACAACATCCGCGGCTGGGATACGGATGGCCGCCTGACGCAGGCCACGCGCGAGCGACTCGGCCTGTAAGCGATCGGGGAGGATTGCGATGCGCCATGTCATCGTCGGCGACGGACCTGCTGGTATCGTCGCCGCAGAAACGTTGCGGCGACTCGCGCCGGCGGACGAAATCGTATTGCTCGGCGACGAGGTCGAGCCGCCGTATTCGCGCATGGCCATTCCCTACCTGCTGATGCGCAATATCGACGAATCCGGAACCCACCTGCGCAAGGACCCACAGCATCTGGCCCGCTTGAACATCATCCATCGCAAGGCGCGAATGACGGGCATCGACATCCCGGCCAACCGTATCCGCCTGCAGGATGGCGGCGATTTACCCTACGACCGGCTGCTGCTGGCGACCGGGTCGGTACCGGTGCGTCCGCCGATTACCGGCATCGATGACGATGGCGTTCGCGAGCGCGTCGTACCATGCTGGACGCTGGCCGATGCACGCCGTATCGCCAGCCTCGCTGCGCCGGGCGCCCGTGTGGTCCAGATGGGCGCTGGCTTTATCGGCTGCATCATCATGGAGGCGCTCGCGGCGCGCGGTGTCGATCTCACTATCGTGGAAATGGGCAATCGCATGGTACCGCGCATGATGACCGAAGGCGCGGGCGCGATGATCCGCCAATGGGTGCAGGACAAGGGTGTGGCGGTCCATACCGGCACGCGCGTCGACCGGATCGCCAAGGGCGCGGGGGCACCGCTTGCGGTCACGCTGTCGACCGGCGAAACGCTGGCAGCCGACCTTGTGATCAGCGCCACCGGCGTCAGGCCCAATCTCGATGTGGTACGCGACAGCGGCCTGCGGATCGGCAAGGGCGTCATTGTCGACGAATGCATGCGTACCAGCGTCGCCAATATCTATGCCGCTGGCGACGTGGCGGAGGCCATCGATTTTTCGACCGGTGAGTTGCTCGTGAATGCCATCCAGCCGAATGCCGTCGAACAGGCGCGCATTGCGGCATCGAACATGGCCGGTCGCCATGCGGCCAGCCAGGGAACCTTGCAGATCAACGTGCTGGATACGCTGGGCCTGATTTCGTCATCCTTCGGGCGGTGGTGGGGCGCCGAAGGCGGGGATCATGCCGAACTGAGCGATCCAGAGGCATACCGCTATATGCGGCTCGAGTTCCTGGGCGATCAGTTGATTGGCGCCACGAGTGTCGGCCTGACGGAACATGTGGGTGTCCTGCGCGGTCTCATTCAGACCCGCATCCCGCTCGGCGCTTGGAAGGCGCAGCTCAAGGCCGAGCCTCTGCGCGTGATGGATGCCTACCTGGCGCAGGCCCAGGCCCGGCAGGACTGGACGGCCCACGCGGCCCGACATCGTTGATATCATCTGACCACGGCGCAAGCTGCCCGGCCGCCCGCATGCACATCCGTTTCAAGCTCTTCGCTTCCCTCACCGACTACCTGCCCCCGGAGCGGCGCGGCAATGTCGTCGAACTCGATGTTCCACCGGACAGCACGGTGGACGATCTGGTGACGCGCTTCAATCTGCCGCGCGCGCATGTCCACCTGGTCCTGATCAACGGCGTGTATGTCCCGCCCGCGGAGCGGGCGCTGCGTCCCCTGCAGGCCGGCGATGTCCTGGCGATCTGGCCGCCGGTGGCGGGTGGCTGAAGCGGTGTCGCAGGTGGTTCGGCAGACATACGAAATGTGGATCACACGGGGAGAATTCCTGCGCTGCCTTCCTGCCGCGGTAGGGTATGCGCCATTCGTGCTCACCTCTACAGGCGTGCAATCGAACGATACAGAGGCAAAGTGGCGCTTCGAGATGACAGAATTGCCGGAGCGCGCCATCACGCCGCTGATGCGCTGCCCACGCCTGCGGGTGGACCTGACGCTGGACGGGTATGCGCCGGACGCCGCCGAGGCCTTTCTGCAGCGTTTCCTGCGCTATTTCCAGCGTGGCGGAGGCTAGCGCTGGCGGGCGCCCGAAAATCCCGTGAGCGGCGATGGCGACATGCCTGCCCGGCTTTGACGTACAATCTCGGTCCATGTATTGAACGGAGCGGAAAACCTGGCAACACCCGGGGCCGCTTGCGCCGTCAATCGTGGATAAATGGAGCCGAGCTTGCGTATCCCCGGATACCGCCAAGCCCGCCTCCATTTGTCCATCAGCAGGTTTACCCATGACCATCAAATCCGATAAGTGGATTCGCCGCATGGCCGAGCAGACCGGCATGATCGAGCCGTTCGAGCCGGGCCAGGTGCGCGAAGCCGAGGGCCGCAAGATCGTGTCGTATGGTACGTCCAGCTATGGCTACGATATCCGCTGTGCGCCGGAATTCAAGATTTTCACGAATATCAACAGCACCATCGTCGACCCGAAGAACTTCGACGAGAAGTCGTTTGTCGATTTCCAGGGGGACGTCTGCATCATCCCGCCGAATTCGTTTGCGCTGGCGCGCACTGTCGAGTACTTCCGCATCCCGCGCAATGTGCTGACCATCTGCCTTGGCAAGAGCACCTATGCGCGCTGCGGCATCATCGTCAATGTCACGCCGTTCGAGCCGGAGTGGGAGGGCTACGTGACGCTGGAGTTTTCCAACACCACGCCGCTGCCCGCGAAGATCTACGCCGGCGAAGGCTGCGCCCAGGTGCTGTTCTTCGAAAGCGATGAAGTCTGCGAGACCTCGTACAAGGATCGCGGCGGGAAGTACCAGGGCCAGCACGGCGTCACATTGCCGAAAACCTGACGTCTTACCATGCATCCCCGCGCCATCCTGACCGGATGGCGCACTGAAAGAGATACCACGGTCCGGCCAGGTACCTGGTCGCGGACAGCACCGCAAAGGCAGCAAGGCCATATGACCATATGGCCGCGTCACGGCATCGGAGTGATCCGGTGCGCGTTCTCAGAGGACACCCCCATGAAATTCCGTTTCCCCGTCATCATCATCGATGAAGACTTCCGCTCCGAGAACATTTCCGGCTCGGGCATCCGTGCACTGGCCGAGGCCATTGAGCATGAGGGCATGGAAGTCGTCGGCGTGACGAGCTATGGCGACCTGACGGCCTTCGCGCAGCAGTCGAGCCGCGCCTCGACCTTTATCGTGTCGATCGACGATGACGAGTTCGTCAGCGAGGAAGACAAGCCCGAAGCCGCCGCCATCGAGAAGCTGCGCGCCTTTGTCAGCGAAGTGCGCCGCCGCAATGCCGACCTGCCGATCTTCCTGTACGGCGAAACGCGGACCTCACGCCATATCCCGAACGATATCCTGCGTGAACTGCACGGCTTCATCCACATGTTCGAGGACACGCCCGAGTTCGTCGCGCGCCACATCATCCGTGAAGCGCGCGTCTATCTCGACACGCTTGCGCCGCCGTTCTTCAAGGCGCTGATCGAGTACGCGCAAGACAGTTCGTATTCGTGGCACTGTCCGGGCCATTCGGGCGGCGTGGCGTTCCTGAAAAGCCCGGTCGGCCAGATGTTCCATCAGTTCTTCGGCGAAAACCTGCTGCGCGCCGATGTCTGC
>DATLHT010000422.1:0-1606 GCA_035539795.1 Burkholderiaceae bacterium | reverse complement strand
AGGTTCTCGACGATCCGCGCCGAGGCTCCGCCCTTCTGCCGGCAGGCCTCGACCAGCTGCGGGAAGTCGCGCTGCCAGTTGCCGAAGTTGTCATTGGCGTAGATCACCGGCGAGCGGTGCGCGTCGAATGCAGCACGCAGGCGGGCGGTGCGCTGGGCTGCATGTACGGCGTACGGAGCCAGTTGCCGCCCCTGTGGAAAGTCGAACAGGCTGAAAAGATCGATGATGAGCAGGGCGGTGGGCTGTTCCATGGCGGGCTCCGAGGTGTCAGGCCTTCACTGCCTGTTCGTCTTCGGCACCACGCACCAGCGCGCCGGAGCCGCCTGACGGGCGCGGGCTGCCCGGCCCCCTCGGCGGGAGCGCAGGCCCGATCACTGCCCAGCTCCGTCGTCCCCCTCACCCTTGTCGTGCCGAGCGGGCGCCACGCGCTTGCCAAGCCGTTGCGCCTGCTCATCCGGCGTGGCGGCGGCGACGAAGGGAGAGATCGGATCACTGGCCGGGAACGTCTCCGTCAACGCCTGATCATGATTGGCACTGTTGTGGGCCTTGGCCTGTCCAGCGCTGCCAGCAGGCACCGCGGCCGTGTGGTCATCCGGATGGGGCAGGTCTTTCTGATCCCGCTGCATGGCATTTCCTCATTGATTGGACCGCATCGTGCGGGTTGCACGACAACGGTAAACGTGAACGCGTGAGTACCCGCATCAAGCCGGCGTGGACGCAACGTCAACAATCAAGGCGTCCTTCCAGATGAGCTCGAAGCCGTTGCACGGTTGCGGCGCCACGCCAGCAGCTGTCCGATCAGCGCGGTTGCCAGCAACAGCAGGTTGGTGACCACGAACACGGCGGCGCCGAGCAGCGCGCTGTAGATCGTGAACAGCGTAGACGCGGTCATCTGCCCGATGAAAAGCCACTTCGAGACGGCTTCCGGGTGCGGCGAGTGCCATTGCTTGACCATCTGCCGAACCAGCGTGGCCATCAGTACGGCTGTGGCGGTCCATCCAAGTAGATCAGGATGCATACGTCATCCTCGCGCAGAAGCGCGCCGCCCCTTGGGGAGCGACGCGTGGGCTGATCTGTGGTGCACCTGCGATCACGCGGCCTGGGCGGCCTTGGCGTTGCCGCCGCTCTTGGCCAGCAGGGTCAGCTTCTCGTCCGTGGCCTTTTCTTCTTCCAGCGTTTCCAGCAGCAACGGCACAGCGTCCTTGTATCCGAGCTGCTTGGCCAGCGCGGCGATGGTGCCGTAGGAGGCGATTTCGTAATGCTCGACTTTCTGCGCGCCGCCAATCAGTGCTGCATCGCGCACCGGGCCCTTTTCAATGCTCTCGATGACTTCCTTGCCTTCTTCCACCAGGCCTTCCATCGCCGCGCACTTGATCCGCTTCAGGCGGATGCCCAGTACCTCCACCACCTGGTCGATGCGCTCGATCTGGCCTTGGGTCTCCTCGAGGTGGGTCTCGAACGCGGCGGCCAGTGCGGGGTCCTCGGCGGCCCGGGCGAGCCGCGGCAGGGCCTTGGTCAGCTGCTTCTCGGCACTGTAGATGTCGGACAGTTCGTGGATGAAAAGGTCTTCAGCGGTCTTGATAGCCATGGTGCGCTCCAGGGGGTC
>DATLHT010000421.1:0-6379 GCA_035539795.1 Burkholderiaceae bacterium | reverse complement strand
AAGGCGCTCTTGATCGGCATGGCCAGGAAAAATACCTGCAGCTGCGGCGCGAAGCGATTGACCAACGCCAGCCCGACTTCCGCCATGAACATCAGAATCAGTACCGGCGCAGCCAGGACGACGGCCAGCTGAACGAGCCGGTCGAGTTGGCCCAGGAAGAAGGTTGCATAGTCCATATGCAAGCCGGGCGTCCATGTCGTCACGCTCCAGAAGCGGAAACTGTCGTACAAAATGCCGAGCAGCAGGTTCATGCCTCCGCTCAGCAAAAAGTAGATGATGAAGACCTGGTTGAACAGCAGGCCCAAAGGTGAGGTGTCGCTGCCGGTCAGCGGATTGAGCGTATCGGAAATGCTGGCGCCACGCTGGTTATCGATCAGGAAGCCGACCGCCTCCAGCGCCCAGAACGGAATCGCGACCAGAAAGCCGAGCACGAAGCCGACGACCACTTCCTTAAGGATCAAGGCGGTATGCTGCAGACCCGACAGGGTGCCCGCGGCTGTGATCTCCGGTTGTACCAGCGGCAGCGCAACCAGCGATACCGCAAAGACAATCGCGGGCAGCACTGCGCCCGGAATCAGTTCGCGATTGAACATGGGGATCAGCAGGAACATCGCCATGATGCGTGGCTGCAGGTAAGCCAGAGCCGTGAGCCACTCCTTCACCTCGGCGACGCTCACGGATCCCATGCGGTGCCTCAGCGGGCGACGAGCGGCAACGCGTCGAAGATCGACAACGTGAAGTGGTACATCTCACCGCCCAGCCACCGCCCGGTCAGGAACAGGGTGATGGCGACCGCGATCAGCTTGACGCCGAAGGCCAGGGTCTGTTCCTGGATCTGCGTCAGCGCTTGCAGTAGCGAGAACACCGTACCAATAACGGAGGCGACGATGATGGGTGGCAGGGAAAGCCACAGCACCAGGTAAAGTGCCTTCGTGAGATAGGAGACAACTTCGACGGTTTCCATGATCAGACGTAGGACAGTACGAGGCCGCCAATCAATCGGGTCCAGCCATCCACCGCAACGAACAGGAACAGCTTGAGCGGCAGCGAGATGGTGACGGGGGAGACCATCATCATGCCCATCGCCAGCAACACGTTGGAAATGATCAGGTCGATGACGATGAATGGCAGGTACAGCAGGAAGCCGATCTGGAACGCCGCCGTCAGTTCGGACACCACGAACGCCGGCATCAGGATCAGGAAATCGGACTGGGTCACGGTACCGGCCGCCTCCGCGCCCCACATGCGCTTGGCGGTGGTGAGAAAGAAATCGCGGTGCTCGGGCTGGCTGAACCGCATCATGAACTTGCGCAGCGGCTCCGCGCTTTCCTGAAGGCCGCTCATCACCGAACTGGCATTCGCCATCGTGCCGGGGGAAGTCAGGCGTTCGAACAGCGGCGAGAATACCGGCGCCATGATGTAGGCCGTGAGAATCAGGGCAAGTCCATACAGGGCCAGGTTCGATGGCACCTGCTGCACACCGAGCGCATTGCGCAGCAGCGACATGACGATGGAAATCTTGAGGAAGGCGGTCGACACGACGATCAGCAGCGGTAACAGTGAAACCGCGCCAACCAGGATGATGAGGGAAAACGGATCACCCATGATGCGTATCCTCGTTCAGGGCCGTCAGCATGATGCCAAAGCGGCCTTCCAGATCGACCAGCATGCCACGTGCGATTTCACGTCCGTCGAGCATCAGACTGACACCTTCGAGCGTGGGCCGACCGAGGTCGATGACCTGCCCGGCCTGTAGCGCGCGGACCTCTTGCACCGATACGGCGAGACGCCCAGCCTCGCATGTCAGCACCGCGGGCAGCAGGCCGATGCCATCGTCAGGGATATCGTCAGCCAGGCCCTCGACCGCGGCAAACGGGGCAGGATCATGCGCACGCGCAGTCCCGGTTGCTCGGCCTTCCGGCAGGGTGGCATCGTCAGCCTCCTCATCATCGAGCCAGTCATCATCGTCATCCAGCGCGCCGCTGCCTTCCGCATCGTCGGGATCGCGCAGCTCACGCGAGCGCGGTACAAGATCCGTCTCGTCGTCATCGATATCGCCGGCATCATCGCCATACCGGGCGTGCCGCCCGCTACGCTCGCCGCCGATGCCATCACCGACCCGCAATGCCTGACGGCCACGTACGCCGGCCATTGGCATCGCGCTGCCGACGTCCAGGTCATCGTCATCATCGAAAAAATCATCGTCCTCGTCGGGACGCTGTACGGGGGGCGTCGTCATGATGGCAGCTCAAAGGGTGGTGCCACGATCCGCCTTCAAGGGTGGATTGACCGAACACGCGACCGGCTGTGACACGTCAGGCACTTCACATCGAGGTGCCTGACTGAGACTTGAGTAACGGCGCCCAGGGAATTGTTCCAGCCACGATGCGAGGCAGAGACCACCGATACACGTCTGCGGCAACCTCTGGAGGCTGTTCACGTGCGAATCCGGGCGCCGCTCATATGCTGCCGCACTATATGTACTGTCTGCGACCATCTGCCCACCCTGAATCGTGGGCCTTCGTTTCTACTGGTGTCTCTTGATGCAATGGCGCGACCATTCCTGACAGCACCACGGCCGGGCGACCGTCGATATCAGCCAGTGCACCCTGCCCCACGCGACGTCCTTCAAAAAACACGCATAGCAGGGCATCTCCCGGCAGGGTAGCGACCGGAATGGATGTCTGAGCGGCGATCAAGAGTTGACGCAACGGCAGCATGACGCATCCCAACTCGAACGTCATCCGACCCTGGCCCGGCACCGCATCATCTTCGCGCAGGGTGTCCGCCTGCCAGATCGCTGCACTGCACAGGGCATGGTCGTCACAGTTCGCCATGAGGCTCCATCGACTGGCCGCACGCAATGGCAGCATGCGTCCGGCAGTCGGGTGATAGCGATCAATCATGACCGCATCACCATGCTGCAGGGTTTCTACCAGACCAGCAGGCAGGCTAGTCTCCCCCACGACGGCGCGGAGCGTCACCTGTATCAGGCCGATGTCGATGCGATTGCCCGTGCGCGGTCGGGACAGGGCGTGGCGCGCCAGTGCGGCCACGCCGTCCGCATCCGCCTGCAACGGCAATACCATGACGCCGTCGATGCCGGCACCGCGCAGTTCCAGCAGAAAGCCGGGCAAGGCGGGATCTGCCTCCGGCAGGGTGTCGACCATCGCCAGCGATGCGCCGGATAATCCCAGCGCCTGCTGCGCGCCCAGGAGCGCACCCTCCAGAATGGTGTGAGCAAAGGCCGCCGGCATGCCAGGCAAGGGGATATCGGGCACCAGTGCCTGCGCGCACGCCACCAGCAACGCGTCGGGCACGCGCGTGTGGAACACACCGCCTTCCCAGCGCAGACGGATGATCTGGCCACCCCCCAGTCGGCCGAGGCGCGGGTCGGCGGCGAGCACTGGACGGAGCCGCGCCTGCCACTGCACACCGATGTCGATGGGCACATCCCAGGCACGCTGCGCAATCGCAGTGCATGCCTGTGCCTGAAGACCGCCGAGTCGCGGCAATTGCAGGGGGCGCCAAGGCGTGGCGCTGGTCAGCGAGGCATGCGTACCGGGTGTGTTCGTTTCCATGGAAGGCTCACGATGCTCCGCGCGGGGCTGCGACCACGCGCCGCCTGTCCACCACGCCATCATCCGTCCGGGCCGCTGCAGCTTCAGCCTCGGGGGCCTCTTCGCCATCTGCCTGGATCCGCGTTAGCACAGGGCGCCGCAACCGTGCGCTCAGTTCTTCCGACATGCTGCGCGCCTGACTGCCAAGCCATTTGGCTGCGGCACCGGAGGCCGCGAACTCAACCACGAGGCGGCCATTCTCCAGGAACAATGCCACCGTGGTCCCTTCCATTTGTGGCAATGACAGCATCAGATCGATCCGGTCGTGGCTCACTCCGCCTTCCGGCGTCAGCAACGTCGCTGCGGAAGACTCGAGCACCTGCACCAGTTCGGTTACCGCCGCGTGACGCTCGACGCGAACCGAGCGCGCGGTCGCGGCGGCATCTGCCTGGGCATGCGTGTCCTGATGGATATAGTGCGCGAACACGATGCCGTCCGGCGTGGAGCCACTGTCGACCCCGGAAATGGCATCACTGCTGTCCTTGTCCTTTTTGTCGCCATCCTCCGCCGACCGCTCATACCGCTTGTCGACAAACGACTCCCGGGCATTCATGGCAGCCTGGAAGGCAGCGGTGTTGGCGGGCGCGGGAGGCGGCGTATCGGATGCAAACGGGGTATCCGGCGTGAAATCGACCAGGCTCAGGCCGTCCTGGCTGGCGGCAACATCCTCGTCAGCTTCGCGGCGATCATGCTTGTCATCGTCGTCCTGGTGCTCAGTCAGCTTGCGGAATGCCTCAATCTGCTCGGGCGGCACCATCAGGTCGGACGCCGCCGACGGGAGCCCGGGGCGCCCTTCACGCGGCGTGGCCTCGCTCTGCATTGTGGCTGCTTTCATTTGCTCTCCATCAGGCTCGCGCCACGGGCGCGGGCATGCGCATGGCCAAGCGTGCCGGCCTCATCGAGTTCATGCTCTTCCCGCATGGCGCGGTCCCGGGTCTGTTCCTGCATGCTTTGCTGCACCAGTTCCGCGAACTTCTGCGTCATGCGGACAGCGCCCAGATGGGCCGTCCGCGCCTGCGCCAACGCATCGCGTGCAGCTTCTTCCTCCGCTCGCGCTTGCGCGACGGCATCGGCGTGGGCCGCCTCTTCTTCGCGCAAGCGGGTCACGGCATGCTGCACGTCCTCGATTTCCCCAAGCTCGACGGTCCGGGTGCACAGATCGGCATACATCGCGAGTTCTTTCTCGCGCGCGTACACCCGAAACGCATCCAGGGCCTGCTCACATTGGTCGCGCGCCGCCTCGCAACGTTCCAGTGCGTTGACACTCCGCATCACTTCGCGCTCAGCTTCGTTTTCACGGAACTGTTTCAGCGACAGGAGCTCGTCCAGCGTATTCATGATCTGCCCACCAACGCCTCAAGCCGCTGCAGTGTTTCCTGCATGCTGCAGCGCTCGGTGGTCTGCTGGCGCAGGAACTGGCGAATCGCCTCGATCTTGGCAATTGCCTCGTCTGCCAGGGCGTCGGTGCCGGGCTTGTACTCGCCCACCTTGACCAGTAGCTCGATCTCTTCATGCTTGGCGAGCAGGCTGCGCAGGCGCCCGGCCAGCATGCGGTGGCGCTCCGGCACGACGGCATGCATGACGCGGCTGATCGAGGCCAGCACGTCGATGGCCGGATAGTGGTTGGCCGCGCCCAACTTGCGCGACAGTACGATGTGCCCGTCGATGATCGAGCGCGTCTCGTCGGCGATCGGCTCGGTCATGTCATCGCCTTCGACCAGCACCGTGTATAGCGCAGTGATCGAACCGCGGTCGCTCATGCCGGTACGCTCGAGCAGCTTCGGCAGCATGGCGAACACCGATGGCGGAAAGCCGCGCCGGGTCGGCGGCTCGCCCGCCGCCAGGCCGATCTCGCGCAATGCCCGCGCAAAGCGGGTCACCGAATCCATGAGGAACAGGACCTTTTTACCCTGATCCCGGAAATACTCGGCCACGGCAGTCGCCACGTAGGCTGCCTTGGCGCGCTCCATTGACGAACGATCGCTGGTGGCGCACACGACCACGCTCTTGCGGCGGCCTTCCTCGCCCAACTCGTGCTCAAGAAATTCACGCACCTCGCGGCCGCGCTCCCCGATCAGTGCAATCACGGTGACATCGACATCCGCACCGTTGACCAGCATGCCCATCAGCGTCGACTTGCCGCCGCCCGCTGCCGCGAAGACACCCATCCGCTGGCCTTCGCCGCAGGTCAGCACGGAATCGAGCGCGCGGATGCCCAGCTCCAGTGGCTCGGCGATGATGCGCCGCGCCAGCGGATCGGGCGCGTCGGCATAGACCGGATACAACCGATCCCAGGTCAGCGGGCCGTGCTCGTCGACATCCAGCGGCCGCCCCAGGCCATCGAGCACGCGGCCGAGCAGGCCAGGGCCGACGGCGACCTGGTGCGATCGTCCGGTGGGAATCACCTGGGTACTCGAGGAAATGCCGTGCATGTCGCCAATAGGCGTCAGCAGCGCAGCTTCGTTGGAGAAGCCGACCACCTCTGCTTCCACTTCCGTGGCGTCACCGGCATTGCGCAGCAGGCACACTTCGCCCATCTTCACATGCGGAACCACGGCCTTGATGATGGTGCCGACCACCTGCACGACGCGGCCTTTCACACGCGGCTGGGATACCGTGGACAGCGCCTGTGCCAGTGTCGGCAGGATTGCATCGAGTGGACTTGGTGCAGGCGGACGCAGCAGAGCGGAACGCCGGACCGGCCGGGTAGCGGCTGCACGGCCTGCAGCGACTTCGGTTTCAGATGAAGCCAGGGGGTC
>DATLHT010000420.1:0-5020 GCA_035539795.1 Burkholderiaceae bacterium | reverse complement strand
TTACACACCTTAGCAATCTATCTTGCAAATATAGAATGATGCTGATGCTATCTTGAAAACAGATGGTATGCGCTATGCTGCCAAGATTGGCATTTCCCCTGGACGGCATCATGGAACTCAGGCAACTCAGATATCTGGTCGCGATCGCGGAGCATGGCAGTTTCTCGCGCGCGGCCGAGAAAGTGTTCATCGCGCAGTCGGCGCTGAGCCATCAACTGGCGCAGCTCGAGCAGGAACTCGGCGCGCAGCTACTGCACCGCGCGCATCGCGGCGTCGAACTGACCGAGGCTGGACGTGCCTTCCTGCCTCATGCCAAGGCCATCCTGCGCCAGACGGAGGATGCCCGCGCCAGTGTGCGCAGTGCGCCCGGCGAGCCAGCCGGCAAGGTGGTGATCGGACTGCCGCAGAGCATTTCCAACGCGTTGGCGCTGCCGCTGCTGCAGGCGGTACGTACTGCCTTGCCGAATGTCGAACTTGAATTGACGGAAGAACTCACCGGTACGCTGACCGACCAGTTACGCACCGGTTCGCTGCACCTGGCAGTGCTGTTTGATAACGGCGACCTCTCCGAGTTCGACACGCAGCAACTAGCTAGCGAGCGCCTGTGCCTGATTGCCCGCCGGCCTGACCAGGGTGCGCCGCCGCGGACGATCTCGCTGCGCAAGGCATTGTCCATGCCGCTCGTGCTACCGGCCGGGCGGCACGGCGTGCGGCCGATCATCGAGCGGATGGCGCGCGAGCGCGGCTATGGCACGCCGCATGTGATTGCTGATATCAGTTCCGTCAGCATTCTGCGTTCGACCCTGCTGGCCGGTATCGGGCACACCTTGCTGCCAGTCATGCCGCTCAAGGCCGATGTGGATAGCGGCGCGCTGGTCGCCGTGCCGGTCGTGTCGCCTCCGCTGGTCCGGGTGGTGGCGGTATGCGCTTCGCGCCGGGTGCCGCTGACGGTTGCGGCGACTGCCGCGCTGCAGGTGCTGGATGAACTGGTGCGTGATCTGTGCAGCAGCGGCGCCTGGGTCGATGCGGTGCCTTCTGGCGTGCCGGCAGGGGCGCGAGCCTGAGCGTACCGATCTGCGGCGCCGTCCGCGCTGTCGCGAGCGCCGCGGTGACTGTTATCGCGCCAGCTGGCGATGCGCCAGTGCGCCGAGCGTCTGCATGGCCTGTTCCGTCGTTTCGGTCCATGCCTGTCCGTAGTTGAGGCGGATGCAGTTACGGTAGCTGCGGCGCGCCGAGAAGATGGGCCCGGGTGCAATTGAGATGTCATGCTCCAGCGCTTCTCGATGCAGGGCCAAGGCATCGAACTCGCGCGGAAATTCAACCCACAGGAAGTATCCGCCCGCCGGCCGCGAGACGCGCACGTCTTCCGGAAAGTCGCGCGCAATGGCCTTGAGCAGCTGGCCCTGCTGTGTTTCGAGCACGTGGCGCAGCTTGCGCAGGTGCTTGTCGTAGCCGCCATTCTGCAGATACTCGGCAATCGCCAGCTGTGCCGGGATGCTGGCCGAGAGCGTAGTCATTAGCTTCTGCCGCTGGATGGCATCGCCGAAGCGACCGGGCGCGGCCCAGCCAATGCGGAAGCCGGGCGCGAGCGTCTTGGAGAACGAGCCGCAATGCATGACCAGCCCATCGGTGTCGAAGGCCTTGGCGGGCACCGGGCTGCGGCCGCCGAAATACAGTTCGCCGTATACATCGTCTTCGATCAGCGGCACCTGATGGCGCCTCAGCAATTCGACCAGCGCTTTCTTCTGCTCTGCGGCCATGCTGGCGCCCATGGGGTTCTGAAACTGCGTCATGAACCAGCAGGCACGGACAGGATGGCGCTTGAGCGCATCGGCCAGGGCATTGAGGTCAATGCCTTCGCTCGGGTGTACCGGGATCTCGATGGCCTTCAGGCCAAGACGCTCGAGCGCCTGCAGTGCCGCATAGAAACCGGGCGATTCGATGGCGACCACGTCACCGGGCCGTGTCACGGCCATCAGGCACAGATTGAGCGCTTCGAGCGCGCCGTTGGTGACGATGATGTCTTCGGTCGGTTGGGGAATGCCGGCGCCGAGATAGCGCAGGGCGATCTGCTGGCGCAGCGACGGATTGCCGGGCGGCATGTCGGCCACCGACAGCCATGGGTCGATGGTGCGGCCCGCGCGGGCCAGCGATTTGCCGAGCCGTGCCCATGGAAATAATTCCGGGGAAGGAAATGCTGATCCCAGTTGCACGAGGCGCGGGTCGCGCGCGGCATCGAGCACCGAGAACACCAGTTCGGAGATGTCCACGCTCGTCGACACCTTGCGCGAGCGGGTCATGCCTGGTGGCGGCAAGGTGCGGCCCGGCGTACCGGCGACGTAGTAGCCCGAGCGTTCGCGCGCCCGGACCAGGCCGCGCTCCTCGAGGCGGTAGTAGGCCTGGAAGGCGGTCGACGGGCTGACGCCATACTGGGCCACCGTGGTGCGGATCGACGGCATCTTGGTGCCGGGCGGCAGCTTGCCGTTGCGGATATCGCGCGAGAGTGCCTCTGCCAGCGCTTCGTAGCGTTTCATGGGAGTGGGGGGCGTTTGGTCAATGCTCTGATCGGCAATCTGATACGGTAAATTAACATGAAACTGGTTCTGTTACTTTTTCCGCTGGATCGGCATACTGCACCGTGAGACAACTCGCGTACGTGTAGTTCAACCTTTCCGACTCTACGAATCCAGACCCACTGCTGTGATCAACCGATACCTTCAACGGGCCCTGCTGGCCCTGGCACTGGCCGTGCCCTGCGTGGCGATGGCCGCACCGCCCGACAGCGCCCAGCTGAGTCGCGGCCAGTACTTGGCGACCGTGGGCAACTGCATGTCCTGCCACAGTGCGCCCGGTGGCGCGCCGCTGGCGGGCGGCCTGCCGCTCAAGACACCGCTCGGCACGGTGTACTCTACCAATATCACGCCCGATACCGAGACTGGCATCGGCGGCTACTCGCGTGACGAGTTCGAGCAGGCGGTACGCCGCGGTGTCGCCAGGCACGGCAAGCGGCTGTATCCGGCCATGCCGTATCCGTCGTACGCGGGACTGAGCGACAGTGATATCGATGCGCTCTATGCTTACCTGCAGCATGCTGTCAAGCCGGTGCGACAGACCACGCCTGAACCGGAGATCCCGTGGCTGCTGGGCATGCGCTGGCCGCTGGCCATCTGGAACTGGCTGTTCGTGGACGGCAAGCCGTATCAGCCGGATGCCGGCAAGTCTGCTGAATGGAATCGGGGCGCGTATCTCACGCAGGCGGTTGCGCACTGCGGCGCCTGCCATACACCGCGCAACGTGGTGGCCGCGGAGCGCGCGCTGGATGAGCGCAGCAGCCTGTATCTTGCCGGGGCACGCGTCGATGGCTGGTCTGCGCCCAACCTGACTGGTGATCAGCTCACGGGTTTGGGTGCGTGGTCGCGCGAGGATGTCGCTGAATATCTGCGCACCGGGCGCAATGGCCATGCGACTTCGTTTGGTCCGATGTCGGAAGTGATTTCCGGCGGCACCCAATACCTGACGCATAGTGATGCCCTGGCGATAGCCACCTATCTGAAATCCTTGCCAGGTGTCCGTGGCGAGAAGACGCCATTTCGTTACGATCCGGCTGTTGCCGTGGCGCTGGCGCAAGGCCGCCTCGACAAGCCGGGTGCACGCCGTTACGCCGAGTACTGCATGGCCTGCCATGGCGTCGATGGCAAGGGCTTCCGCCGGGTGTTTCCCCCGCTGGCCGGCAACGCAGTGGTGGCCGATCCCGATCCCGCTTCGCTGATCCGGCTGTTGCTGGATGGCGCGGTGACGGCAAACGTCGCCACCGGGCCTGCGGAATATCACATGCCGGCCTATGGCTGGACACTCGACAACCAGGAACTGGCCAACATCCTGACTTTCATCCGTACCAGCTGGGGCAACGCCGCGCCGGCCGTGACCGACGCCACCGTGGGCCGCCATCGTGAGGCGCAGGCCAAGCAAGTGAGACAACCATGAGTATCACGCGACGAGATTTCCTGAACGGCACGGCGCTGAGCATCGCCGCCGGCATACTGCCGTCTTCGCTGCTGCATGCAGCGGAGGCAGCGCGTCCCGGCTATCCGCCGGCGCTGACCGGCCTGCGTGGCAATCATGCCGGCTCCTATGCACTGGCGCACAGTCTCGGCCGGGAAGGGGTGAAGTACCGTGCCGTGACGCCGCGCGAAGTGTATGACCTCGTGGTCGTGGGCGGTGGGATCAGCGGACTCGCGGCCGCGTGGTTCTATCGCCGCAAGTTCGGCGCCGACAAGCGCATCCTGATTCTCGAGAACCATGACGACTTCGGCGGCCATGCGCGCCGCAACGAGTTCACGGTCCGCGGCAAGCGGCTGATCTCGTATGGCGGTAGCGCCGGCATCCGCGCCTCCGCTCTGGAGCAGCCGGCCGTGGCCGCGCTGTTTGCCGGACTGGGTCTCGATGCACGTTCGCGGCTGGCTGACGATGCGGCGTTCGCGCAGCGCGGACTGGGTCACGCGGTGTTCTTCAACCGCGAGCATTTCGGACGCGATCAACTGCTGACCGGCGATCCGCTCCTCGAGCGCGCAACTGCGGCGGCGTTTCTCGAACGCGCGCCGTTGCCGGCGGAAGACCGTGCCGCATTGCAGCGCCTGTTCGACGGCAGCACGGATTTCCTTGCCGGCATGCCGGCAGGCGAGCGTGCCACGTATCTGCGCCGCACCAGCTATGCCGCGTTCCTGCGCGATCGCGTGGGGCTGGGTGTGGCGGGCCTGCGGTTCTTTCGCAGCCGCACGAACGATGCCTATGCGCTGGACAGTGAAGGTGTGTCGGTGCTCGATGCGCTGGCGATCGGTCTGCCGGCGGGCGCAGGCATGCCCTCGGGCGTGAACAATCCGTGGCTGGGCAAGACGCCCGATACCTGGCTGCGTTTCGTCGACGGCAATGCCGGCATCGCACGCCTGCTGGTACGCGACCTGATTCCCGGCGTGGCTGCGGCGGGGCCGGCGGATCGCATCGGGCAGGCACAGTTCGACTA
>DATLHT010000419.1:0-2892 GCA_035539795.1 Burkholderiaceae bacterium | reverse complement strand
AATCCAGACCTTGCTGCTCGCGTTGCCGCGCCAACTGATTGGCGTAGCTCAGGGCGTCCACTCGCGAGGGGAAATGCAAGGGTTCGGATTCGTTGATCGACAGAAGAAAACTGCCGTCGTTGCCAGGGGAATGCGGTATGTCGAACGTCATCATGAGGTAGTGGCGATTGCTCCGCTGCGGCAAAGACTAGCGTCAGTGATGTCATCACCATGCAAAAACCGTGTGCTTGCGATGTCGATGAAGTTAACGGGACGTCTACACACGGTCTTCGCAATTGGCTCGGTATAAATTTCGCCCATGGCAGGGGTCGCATTGCGACACCCATCCCGAACCGGCTGATGACCCGGGGCCATGGAGAACCCATTGTTCGCATGCCTGCATGCGGCACCCGGCGGTCAGTCGCGAGTCCGACACCGTCGCCGTTCGGAGCCGGGGTGGTTCTCAAATCGCTTGCCGCGCGGCTTGCGCGCATCCTCCACATGGCGTTCATTAGTCCTGGACGGAATTTGGACATCCTCGTCGGTTCTGTCGGCTGGACCTGCCGGCACTGCGCTGACGCTGGAGAACGCTAGAATATGAGTTGCGATGTCTGTGATCGGCCCTCTAGGGTCGAGCGGGCAAGTAACTTGGGGAAGTGGATGATGGCGATACGCGTGTTCCTGATCGACGACCATGCCCTGGTTCGCACCGGCATGCGGCTGATCCTGGAATCCGAAGACGACATCGAAGTCGTGGGTGATGCCGAGAGCGGCGAAGCGGCGCTACCGCAGCTGCGCGTGCTCGAGCCCGATGTCGTCCTGTGCGATCTTCATCTACCTGGCTACAGCGGGCTGGAAGTGACCGAGCGCATCGTCAAGGCGCACCAGTCCACGCGCGTCATCATCGTTTCGGTGCTGGAAGACGGCCCGCTGCCCAAGCGTCTGCTCGAGGCCGGCGCGTTCGGTTACGTGGGCAAGGGCGGCGATGCGCAAGAGCTGATCCGCGCGGTGCGCGATGTCGCTCGCGGTAGGCGTTACCTGAGCACCAGCATTGCCCAGAACCTGGCGCTGCTCAACGTGGGTGGTGACACCTCGCCGTTCGACGCACTGTCACCGCGCGAACTGGAAGTGGCCATGCTGCTGATCCAGGGTATGCGCCAGGAAGAAATCGCCAAGCGGCTGAGCCTGAGTGCCAAGACGGTCAACACCCACAAGGCACGCTTGTTTGAGAAGGCCGGCGTGACCGACAACATCGCCTTGGCGCGCATGGCCGTGCAGTACGGGTTACTCGACCCGACCCGCTCCTTCTGAGCGGCGGCTGCGTGTATCCGTGAGCCAAAGTGGCAGCTCTGGCCCACGGCTGTCGGGACGCACTCAGAAGTGCAGCTTCACACCCAGATAGGTTTCTCCGGTCGCCAGATCCATGCGCATCTGTTCGTCGACCAATCCGCGTGCATTGCTGAAAGTGTTGTAGCCGCTCTCGATTTGGCCCTGGCTGACCCATCGGTAGCCTGCTTCCAGGCTGAGGCGGGGCGTGAACTGATAGCCAGCGCCCGCTCCCAGCGACCAACTGAGATTGTCTTGCGTGTGATGGCCGTACTGGCGATTGACGTTGCCCTGCCAGCCGCTGGATGCAATCCGGCTCACACCCAAACCCAGCGAGCCATACGCGTAGAACTTCTCGCCCATGTAGAAGTCACGGTAAACATGGCCCATCAGGCGCGAGGATTTGACCAGATGATGGTTGTAGCTGCTGGGAAAGCGCGTCGAGCCGCTGGTGAATTCGGCCGACTGGGACAGCGCGTACTCGCCTTCCACCCGCCAATGCGAGCCAAACCGGTAACCGTAGGCCAGCGCGCCTGAGAAGTCCGAGGCGGCCTCCTTGCCGGGCACGAAGGCACCGATGCCTGGTCGCGCACTGAGGTCCATGCCATCGGCGCGCAGACGCGCTGACACGGCCTTGATGGACACATATTGATTCGGAGTGTCGTTGGCCAACGCGTCTAGCGGCGCGACGGCAGGCAGAATAAAGGCGAGAGAAAAATAAGCAGTGGTGCAGAAGCGGGACATAGAAAACCCAAAGTGAGGGGAAGACGCCCGTTTGCAGTGACGTGAAAACGGACGCTCGGCACACCCTAACGATGGTTCCAGCCCGCACCAATGGCTCCGCGAGCAGTGTGGGTCGAGGCACGCTAACCACAAAAAAAAACCGGCTGCCGAAGCAGCCGGTTTGATCTTGCACGTAGCGTCCGATAACTCAGGCGCTGCGCTCATTCTCAGGAGGCGTCGGATCTTCCTGCGCGGCCTCGTCGTTGTGCGCCGGCTGCGATTCCGTGGCGGACAACTTCGGCGTCGGCACCGGATCGAACAGACCACGTGTGACCGACGGCGGCGTGTCCGCATCCAGCGCGAAGAACAACGAACCGCTGGTGCCACGGCTCACGGCGGCTGGCGGCGTTGCAGAGGCCGGTGCGGCAGCTGCAGTGGGGGCAGCTACGGGCGCCGGGGTTTGGGCTGGCGCCACAGCGGCTGCTTCCGCGGGTGACTCGACCATGTCAGCCGACGCGGACTCAACCAACGCAACCGCAGCCGCTTCGGCCGGGCTCTGGGTCTGAACTTCCACCACCACCGGGCGCTGTTCCGCCACCGGGGCCTGGACCACCTGTTCAACTTCTTGTGCCGCTTCGGTCACGACCGGTTCGTGCACGGGTGATGGCGCAACGGCCATGGCTTCGGCCACGACCGGGGCGACGGCGGCGACCGCCTGCTCAGCGGCCTGGCTCACTACGTCGCTGCCGGCTTGGGCTGCTTGCTTCACCGTGTTGACGATGTCGGCCTGCTGCTCGCCATGGTTGGCGACTGCGGCCACTTCCGCCTTGGCTTCTTCCACCACTTGCGCGACCGAGGTCGGGG
>DATLHT010000418.1:0-8496 GCA_035539795.1 Burkholderiaceae bacterium | reverse complement strand
ATGTCGGCAGCGACGAAGCCATCGATGCGCTGTTCGCCGACTTGGGCAAGTCCTGGTCGCAGCTCGACGGCATCGTCCACTCCATCGGCTTCGCCCCGCGCGAAGCGATCGCCGGCAACCTGCTCGACGGCCTGTCGCGTGAATCGTTCCGCATCGCCCACGACATTTCCGCCTACAGCTTCCCAGCCATGGCCAAGGCCGCCATGCCCCTGCTCTCGCCGAAAGCATCCCTGCTCACGCTGACGTACCTCGGCGCCGAGCGCTTCGTCCCCAACTACAACACCATGGGCCTCGCCAAGGCCTCGCTCGAAGCCAGCGTCCGCTACCTGGCCGGTGCCATCGGTCCGAAGGGCATTCGTGTCAACGGCATCTCGGCCGGCCCGATCAAGACGCTCGCCGCGTCCGGCATCAAGGGCTTCGGCAAGATCCTCGCGCACACGGAGCACAATGCACCGCTGCAACGCAATGTGACCATCGACGAAGTCGGCAACGCGGCCGCCTTCCTGCTCTCCGATCTGTCGAGCGGCATCACGGGTGAAATCACGCACGTGGATGCAGGCTTCAACATCATCTCCGGCGGTTTGACGGAAGATGACATGGGTTGAGCTGCATCCCGAATTGCCGATATCACACGGTTCACGACTGCCCGAGTGGTTGTCGGCGACAGGCAGCAAATAGAAAAGCCCGGACATGCCGGGCTTTTCTATTTCATGAAAACGATATAACACCAAGCCACAGCCGAATCACCCGCCGGGACATGCCGTTGGCCGACGGCTATTGCGAGCGCCCTCTTGGCAGCATGCGCGGAAGTGTGTTGTCACCTGTAACGTAATGATGGAACAGCGCTGCTATCGCATGAATACCGATCAAGAAATAACCGGTCGTTGCAAGCGCTTCGTGCAGATCCTTCAACTGATGGGAAAGCGACTCGTTCATGCCGATCAATGCAGGCACAGCTACTCCGAACAAGACAATTGGCTTGCCCGCCGCACTCATTGTCAACCAGCCCAGGAATGGCGTCGCGATCATGAACACATAGAGCCCATAGTGTACAAGTCGTGCAAATTTGTCTTGCCAACTGGGAATTGGAGGCTGAATAAGCGGCGCATCACCTGCACTCCAACGCACACCTAACCGGATCACGACAAGCGTCAACACACTCAGTCCGAGCAGGAAATGGATGGTCTTGAGGTTGGCCCGCAACTCACTACCTTTCGGGGTAAGTCCACGCAGCTCCATGGAGGCGTATACGGCGACCAGAAGCACAAGCATCAGCCAATGCAGACAGATCATCAACACGCTATAGCGGTCTTTTGTGTTCCTGAATACCATGCATTCTTCCCATCAAGCAACCGCCATACGGCATCTGCTTACTTCTGCCTGACCTGCTTACTTCTGCCTGACATCGCCAGCTCACATCTACTCCCCTGGCACCGCAGGATATCGCACGCGATACTGAATCAATGTAGCCGTCATCCGGCCTCCACATTCCGGCTGTTGGCAAATCCCATGTGATCATGACTGGACGACCACTGTCAATCAATCATTGCCTATACTGCAATACAGAGGGTCTGGAGTGTCATGTGTGCACTAGAACCCATTCTGAAAAGAGCCCCGACCCCAAAAAGGGCCAGGGGCACTTGATGACCAAAGCCCAGCCTGCCCGGCAGCCTGCATACCTATTTTGTATCGCTGCTCGGCAGTCTCAACACTTCATGACTGGCTACTGGCTTCAAATCTTCGATTTATCGCTTACGGCAGTTTAACCGTGTACAAGCCACGCTGACCCAAGGGAACTGTTACAACTACTTTACCAGACACGATATCGAACGTCGGCGCGGCAGTCAACGCGCTGGCCGTTGCCTTGCCATCGTCACCAAGCGTATAGAAGCGAACGGTGGGATTGCTGGCAATGGTTCCTGTCGTCGGAACCGTCACCACCAGTTGGCGGTTCGTTGACGTATCAAATTCCTTCGTTCCGCGGATCTCATAGGCAACATCGCCTACTGTACCTGCAGGCAGACTTGTAAGCTTGCCAAGACAGATCTTCAGATCAGCTGTCGCATCAGCAGGTGTCTTGAGCGTAAGCTGAGCAAAATTGTTGCCGGGCTTATCTCCCGCATAGATGGTCGTGGTGACGTTTTGAATCTTGCCCGAGATCTTGCTATAGCTATCCGGACAGGTCACAGCTGCCGGTGTGGCGACGGGAGTGGTTGCCGGCGCTGGCGCAGCCGCCTGCTGGGGCGGAGCCGGATCGTCGCCGCCCCCACCACATGCCACCAACAGCAACGATGCCGACGCACAAGCCGCGAGTATCATTTTTTTCATGCTCAGATTCTCCTGGTCAAATCAGATAAAGGGCGCAACCGCAGACAGCGCACGCTTCCAGTGCGCAAGCGTCGCCAAACCGCCATCGAAAATGATGGCGACACGATGCGCATGGATATCGATATCCACGAACTGCGATACAGCGGAAGAAAACAGATACGACAGAGAACTGCGGGATACAGCTGAGAACCACGGGAACATCTAGGGGAAACAATCCTGTCCGGCCTTGGCGCGAACCGGTCATGCGATTGCTGGTTGCATGCTAGCGTGCAGCGTAACCGTATGCGAGACAAACAACGTCAACAACATAAAACAACTGTAAAAAATACTACCGCGCAACGCGGAAGACCTGCGCTCCATCCTGGGCGGCATCCCCATTAGAATGAGAGCTGTGGTGCGGCCCGGTTGCTATTGGAGATCGTGCTTCTGAGCATCGCTGCGCATCCCATACAACAACAAGGACGAGACAATCATGCATATCGCCATCATTGGAGGATCCGGACTCATCGGTAGCGAGACGGCCCGGCAGCTGGTTTCAGCGGGCCATGCTGTCACCCTGCTTTCGCGCCATCCCGCATCTGATTTTCCTGATCTGCCGTGGAAACCATGCGAGATCGCGGATGCTGCCGCAGTCCGCGACACGTTGGCAGCCATTCGCCCCGGTGCCGTGATTCATCTGGCGGCACTGTTGCAGTTCTCATGCGATCAGCAGCCCGCAGAGGCGATCCGCATCAATGTGGATGGCACAGTGAATGTGCTCGAAGCCTGCCGGGCAGCAGGGATCAAGCGCGTGGTGTTTGGCAGCAGCATGGCGGTGTACGGACGTCGCACGGATCGGATGTCGGAAACCGACCCGATCCCGGACGATGTCGGCTTATATGGGCAGACCAAGCGACTGTGCGAGATTCTCGGCACACGCTACCGTGCACTATATGGCATGGAATTCGTCGCGCTGCGCTATGCGGGCGTCATCGGACCGAAGGAACTGCACAGCGCAGGCATGGCCATGGTACGTCAGGACATCCGTAGCACGGCGTCTGGCCAGGATGTGACCATCGACAGTGCCAGCGGGCGTGAAACCGTCCATCTGACGCATGTGTCGGATGCCGCGGCCGCCACCGTGGCTGCCGCACTACACCCTAATCCGGCACACACGGTGTACAACGTCGCCGGTCCGATCGACAACTACATGACATTGGTCGACTATCACGAAGCAGTACGCGCCCTCGTGCCGCACGCCGGTACCGTGCACTGGACCGGATCGGCACGCGGCGCGGGCCCGCTCGATCTCAACCGGCTGGAAGCCGATCTGGGCGTCACGCCGCAGGTGACGGTGCTGGAGGCGTTGCGCCGGGATTTACAGACGTTGGGGTGGCTATGATCGTTCAGGGCTGATGCGAGGCATATCTTCTCTGGAAGTGTCTCGCCGCCCTTAAGGATTGATTGAACAAGAGGAAGGTTAATCAGGAAAAACTGCATTTTGCAAGCCGGAACCCCCAACATACATCAGGAGTTCCGGCCGGTATCACGATAACCCAATGCACAAATACTTCATCTCGAGATATTCCTCGATCCCGTATTTCGAGCCTTCGCGTCCCAGACCCGATTGCTTCACGCCGCCAAACGGCGCGACTTCATTCGAGATGGCGCCGGCGTTGATGCCGACCATGCCGAACTCGAGGCCTTCCGCCACACGCCACACGCGTGACAGGTCGCGAGTGTAGACGTAGGAGGCCAGGCCATACTCCGGATGGTTGGCCAGCGCCAGCGCCTCCTCTTCCGTTTCGAAGCGCACGATGCCGATCACCGGGCCGAAGGTTTCCTCGCGGAACATCAGCATCTCGTCGGTCACGCCGGTCATCACGGTCGGAGCAAAGAAGCGCCCTTCGCCCGCTTTGCCGCCAGTCACAACCCTGGCACCGCGCTGGCACGCATCTTCGACGTGCTGGCGTACCTTGCTCAGGCCCTGGTCATCGATCAGCGGTCCCATGGTGACGCCCTCTTCGAAAGCGTTGCCCAGGCGGATTGCCTCGGAGCGAGCCGCCAGTGCGGCCACGAATCGATCATGGATGCCAGCCTGCACATAGAAGCGGTTGGGCGCGATGCACACTTGTCCTGCATTGCGGTACTTGGACATGCAGGCACCCGTCACCGCAGCTTCCAGGTCAGCATCGTCGAACACGATGAACGGTGCGTGGCCGCCTAGTTCTAACGCCAGCTTCTTCACCGTGGAAGACGACTGACGCATCAGGATGCGTCCGACTTCGGTCGAGCCGGTAAACGAGACGTGAGCTACGCGGGGATCTGTGGTCAGCACTTCGCCAACTTTGATCGAGTTGGCGCTGTCTGCCGTCAGGATGTTGAGCACACCTGCCGGAATACCGGCACGCACCGCCAGCTCGCCGAGCGCCAATGCTGTCAGCGGCGTCTGCTCGGCAGGTTTGACCACGATGGTACAGCCAGCGGCGAGCGCCGGGGCAACCTTGCGGGTGATCATCGCCAGCGGAAAATTCCATGGCGTAATGGATACACACACACCGATCGGCTGCTTGATCACCACCAGACGCTTGTCGGCGGCCGGGCTCTGAAGCACATCTCCGTTGACGCGCTTAGCTTCTTCCGCAAACCATTCGACGAACGACAGACCGTAGTCCACTTCGCCACGCGCCTCGGCCAGCGGCTTGCCTTCCTCACCCGCAATGATCGCAGCGAGGTCGCCGGCATGCTGGCACAACAGGTCATACCAGGCGCGCATGCGTCGTGCGCGCTCCTTGCCGGTCAGCGCACGCCACGCCGGCAAGGCGCGATGTGCGGCATCGATGGCGGCGCGGGCATCGTCGGCATCGGCATTGGGCACGCTGGCAATGGTGGCGCCCGTCGCCGGATCGTCCACGGCGAAGACCGACTCAGTGAGGGCACTACGCCACTGGCCATCGCACAGGTAACGGTTCTTGAGCAGGCTCGGGTCCTGCAGGTGTTTGGAGAGTGTCATGGTAGAAAGGCCGCCATGCGGCTGTGTGATCAAGAAAAAGAAGGCTTCCGGAACGATCCATCACGGACCGTCCCGGTCGTTGTCATTTCGTACGAGAAGCAGCGATGCAAGGCCTGCGCATGCCGGCGTCGCATCCAGCATCAAGGCGACCGGCAGCTGAACCTTTCGACCGGCACCTCTCTGCCCTGTCAGGCAACGGCTAGGCCATAGCTTGCCCGCCATTGATATCCAGCGAAATACCCGTGATGAAAGCGGCATCATCGGAGGCGAGGAACGCCACCGCGCCGGCAATGTCATCCACACCCGCATGGCGGCGCAGCGGGATTTCCGAGACGATGCGCTCGCGCTCCTCCGGCGTGCGGCGCTCGGACCACAGTCCTGATGTGCGCGGCGTGAGGACCACGCCGGGGCAGATGCAATTGACGGTGATGCCCGACGGACCATATTCCATCGCCAGTTGACGCGTCAGTGCTGCCATTGCACCTTTGGCCGCAGCGTAGTTCGGGCCGGCAATGAAGCTGCCGAAACGCCCGGCCTTGGAACCGTAATTGACGATGCGCCCCGCTCCACCACGTTGCATGAGCGGCAGGGCGGCGCGGCAGGCCCACACCGCGCCCATCAGGTTGAGATTCATCACGCGCGCCCAGTCGTCATCGCTTTCATCCATGAAGCGATAAGGCGTGTGCAGCGAGCCGCCTGCATTGTTCACCAGCAAATCGAGCCGCCCGCTGGTATCGAAGGCCGCCTGCACTGCATCACGGATGTCGGACTCGCGTGTGGAATCCGCCTGGAGCGCCTGCAGCGCAAGTCCAAGCGACGCGGCCTCCGCAACCGCATCTTCCAGCACGCTGCCGTCACGATCCGAAATCCACACCTGCATGCCTTCCTGCGCCAAGCGGATGGCGGTGGCACGGCCAATGCCACCGCCAGCGCCGGTCAGGAATGCTGTCTTGCCTGTCAAGCCGCGCATGCTTACTCCACCGTGATATTGGCGAACTTGATGACCTTGGCCCAGCGTTGCATCTCGGCGTCCATCAGCTGCCGGAAATCGGCAATCGAGCCACCTTTCGGCTGTCCGCCGACATTGTCGAGACGCTGCTTGAAGGTATCGGTCGCAAGGATCTTGTTCACCTCGGTATTGATCTTCTGCAGGATGGCCGGCGGCGTGCCGGCAGGCGCCAGCAGCGAGAACCAGCCTTGCGACTCGAAGCCCGGCACGCCTGCCTCGATCATGGTCGGCAGATCCGGCGCCGAAGGGCTGCGCTGGGCCGTCGTCACGGCCAGTGCCTTGATGCGGCCGGATTTGATATGCGGCAAGGCTGCCGGGAGGTTGTCGAACATCAGGTCGATCTGGCCGCCCATCAGGTCAGCCAGCGCCGGCGCGCTGCCACGATACGGAATATGCGTGATGAACGTCCCGGTCATCGACTTGAACATTTCCGACGACAGGTGTGGCGTACCACCGATGCTGGAAGAACCGTAGTTCAGCTTGCCGGGCTGCTGCTTGGCAAGACTGATCACATCCTTCACCGACTTGGCCTGCAGCT
Organism: Burkholderiaceae bacterium; assembly: GCA_035539795.1. GTDB lineage: Bacteria > Pseudomonadota > Gammaproteobacteria > Burkholderiales > Burkholderiaceae > Imbroritus. Next base: position 1,629 of record DATLHT010000418.1, on the reverse strand, counting down.
TGGGACTGATGATCAGCACATTCGGCACCGTGGCGACGACCACGATCGGATCCAGCCGTTTCTGCGGATCGAAATTGCTGTTCTTGAACAGCAGCGGATTGATCGTCAGCGTCTGCGGCGCCCCCACCACCAGCGTGTAGCCATCGGGAGCCGAACGCGCCGCTGCCTCCATACCAATATTGCCGCTCGCGCCGCTGCGGTTCTCGACCACGAACGGCTGGCCGAGCGCGCGCGACAGGCGGTCGGCGATCTCGCGCCCCACGATGTCGGTCGCACCACCCGGCGGGAACGGCACGATCACACGCACCGGCTTGTCCGGGTAGGATGCAGCGGGATCAGGCGCCGCACCGGCCAGGCCGGGCAGCGTGGACATGCACACCAGCAGCGCCAATGATTTGAACAGTTTCATGACAGTCTCCTTGGTTTTATGTTTTGGTGGATCGGGACGCCTGCCGGCTCGCGCATGGCGAGGCAGCAGGTGTAAGGCTCAAGGCCGGGCTAGTCCATGAGCGTGCCGCCATTCACGTCCAGCACATGGCCGGTGATGAACGATGCGGCCGGGCTGGCCAGGAAATACGCCGCATCGGCAATCTCCTCGATCCGCCCGAGGCGGCCGAGCGGCACGCGCGCGGCAATCTCGGGCCAGCGGTCGCGCGGGATCATCTCGCCCTCGATCGGCCCGGGCGCCACGGCATTCACCCGGACATCCGGCGCCAGTTCGGTGGCCAGCGATTTCATCAGCGAGATCACGCCGGCCTTGGACGCGCAGTAGTGCGCCTTGGTCCCGCTGCGCGAGGCATTGAGCGCGGCGAAACCTGTCTTGCCGGCACGCGACGTCAGCAGCGTGATGCTGCCCCGCGCGCGTGCCAGCGGCGCGATCGCAGCCTGTGCCACGATGAAGCTGCCGGTCAGGTTCACGTCGAGAATGCGCTTCCACTCGTCCAGCGGCGTCTCGGCGATGGACCTGGCCGGGGCCGTGATCGCCGCCGAATGCACCAGCGCCTGCAACGCTCCGAGGCGGCCGGCCTGTTCGACCAGCTGCGCCACCTGGGCCGGATCACAGACATCGGTACGGATGAACTCGCACCCTTCCGGCAATGCGTCCTGCGGCTCGGCCAGATCCGCCACCACCACGCGGTAATCCGCCGCGAAGCGTTGCACGATGGCGCGGCCGATATTGCGTGCGCCGCCCGTGACAATGGCAACAGGTTTCATGGCTGGTCCTCAGTAGTCCGAGACATCGACATGGCTCGAGGCCGGATCGACCGTGACATCGATGACCGTCGGCACGCCCGAGGCGCGCGCTTCGGCCAGTGCTGCGGCGAGTTGCTCCGGCGTCGTGACATTCACGCCGTGGCAGCCCATGCCGCGCGCGATCTGCGCGAAATCGGTCGGCGAGAAATCGACCGCGATGCGACGCTCCTTGAGGTTGTCGCGCACCATGCCCAGGCCGCTGTTGTTGGCGACGACCACGGTGATCGGCAGATTCTCCTGCACGCAGGTTGCCATCACGTTCATGGTCATGGCGAAGCCGCCGTCACCGGTCAGGCACACCACGTTTTTCTCCGGATGAACCAGCTTGGTCGCCGCCGCTGCCGGCGCACCCCAGCCCATGCCGCCGATACCACC
>DATLHT010000417.1:0-14696 GCA_035539795.1 Burkholderiaceae bacterium | reverse complement strand
GTCATCAGCCTCGTGCTGGACGAAGCGGGCTTCTTCGAATGGGCCGCCTTGCACTTCGCGCGCTGGGGTCGCGGCGGAAGTACAGGTAAAGGACCACGAGACTGGCCGCCACGGACGCGAGGTTCACCGGCACCATCACGGCGGCGTACTCGTTGAAACCAATCCCGAAGAAATCGGCGGAAACGATGTTCACCAGGTTGGAGACGACCAGTGGCAGGCTGGCGGTGTCGGCAATGAAGCCCGCGGCCATGACGAATGCCAGCGTGGTCGCCGGCGAGAAGCCCAGCGCGACCAGCATGGCCATGACGATGGGCGTGAGAATGAGCGCGGCACCGTCGTTGGCGAAGAGCGCGGCGACCGCCGCGCCCAGCAACACGATGAAGGCGAAGAGCCTGGGGCCTTTGCCGCCGCCCCAGCGCGCGAAGTGCAAGGCGGCCCATTCGAAGAAGCCCGCTTCGTCCAGCACGAGGCTGATGACGATGACCGCCACGAAGGTGGCGGTGGCGTTCCACACGATGTTCCAGACGACGGGAATGTCGGACAGGTGCACGACGCCCGCTGCGAGCGCCACCAGCGCGCCCAGCAGGGCGCTCCAGCCAATGCCCAGGCCCCGGGGCTGCCAGATGACGAGGACGAGCGTGAAGGCAAAAATCAGGACGGCCGCGAGCATGGCGGTCGGTCAGCGCTGGGCGAGTTCGCGTGCGGTGTTCTGCAGCGCCAGCTTGTCCACGCTGGTGGGAGGCAGGCTGACCAGGAACTCCAGGCGCCGGCGGATCGCCAGCAGGGTCTCGCGGAAGGCTTCGAGCTTTTGCTCATCGGTTCCTTTCGCATCCGACGGGTCGGCGTAGCCCCAGTGCGCCGTGGCCGGCTGGCCGGGCCAGTACGGGCAGGTCTCACCGGCGGCGTTGTCGCACACGGTGATGACCAGGTCCATGTGGGGCGCATCCGGTTGGCCGAACTCGTCCCAGTTCTTGCTGCGCAGTCCCTCTGTCGGGATGCCCGCGCGCTGCAGCACCTCCAGCGCGAGCGGATTGGGCTGCTGGTTTTCGCGCGGGCTGCTGCCGGCCGAGAAAGCCTTGAAGCGGCCTTTGCCGAGGTGGTTCAACGTGGCCTCGGCCAGGATGCTGCGGGCGGAGTTGTGCGTGCAGAGGAAAAGCACGTTCAGGGGGGTGTGGGTGGTCATGGGTTCAGCACTTGCAAGGAGCGCTGTCCACGGCGCACTCCGCGCCCTGGCAGCAGTTTTCGGTGAGGTAACCGAGCAGGCCATTCATCTGCTCGTAGGCGGCCCGATAGACCAGGTGCCGGCTCGATCGCTCCTGTGTCACGAGGCCAGACGAGGTCAGTTCCTTCAGGTGGAACGACAGGGTGGTGTTGGGTATTTCCAGGGCTTCGCTCATCACGCCGGGTGTGAGGCCGTCCTGGCCGTTGACCACCAGCGCCCGGAACACCCGCAGGCGCAACGGGTGTGCGAGAGCGCCGAGCGCACGGACGATGTCGGATTCGTTCATGCCGCAACTATACGATATTTCGAGAAAACTAGAAATGATTTCAATGCGGCGAAGACACTTGCTTCTGCCAGCGTCACCCGGTTAAGCTGGCCGCCTGATGTCATCACTTCGCCACAACATTGCGCTAGGACTCGCCGGAGCAGACGCGAACGTGCGGTCGTGGTGGCAGGCGCTGTGCGCGCTCGCCGCGTTGAACGTGTGCCTGTGGCTGGCCATGTGGCACTTCGGGCCCGTCAGCGGTGTGCACGGGGGTCTGCAGCTCGCGTTGTCGGGCGTCTACGTGCTGGTGTGCGCCTACCGTTCGGTATTCCCCCGAGTGGACCTCGAGCGGCTCGTGGTCGTGGACACGCGACTGTCCAACATCTTCCTGGGCCGTGTCGCGGCCACGGTCGCCGAGATCTGCTTCGCGCTGCAGCTGGGGCTGCTGGTCCATCAGTTGGGCGTGCACGCCGGCATGCCGTGGGTGCAAAAGGCCGCCTGGGTGGTCCCGATGTTCATGGTGGTGGCACAGGGCTTCTGCTGGCACAGCGTGCTGACGCTGAACCACATCACCCAGGCCGTCGAGTCCATGCTCTGGGCGGCGGGCTTTTCCTGGATGGCCGCCTTGCTGGCCATCGTCGCCCTCGACAGCAGCGGCTGGGTCCACTCACTGGCGATCTTCGGGTTTCTCTGCTCGCTGGCCTTTGTTGCGTATGTCCTGACGGTGGACGCACCGATGTACTGGCGCCGTTACCGACACGGGCGCGCGCGCGGACAGGCCTACATGCGCCTCGACCAGGGCGCGCGCGACGCCTGGCAACGCCGCGTGCGCAGCGGCAGCTGGGCCGCGTGGAAAGCCGATGCACTCTGGCTGACACCCTACTTCAGCTTCGGTGTCTGGGTCAGCATCGCGATGGTGTGTGTTCCCGGCGCCTGAAGGCTCGGAGGCGTGCGCCCGCGAGATCGCAGGTGGCACAGCAGGTCACTCCGCTTACGTGAAGGACCGTCGTGCAGCGATTGCAGGCGATGGTGATAGAGCGATGAACCCGCAGCCCTTGCCACGTTGCGGTCATCCAGTCCCTGGCAATCACAGGGATTGAGCGTCAGCTCACGGGGTTGTTGGAGGCATTGAAGGTCTGTGTGTGGCACGGAACCTAGCGTCCCGTTACCCGTCAACTACATGGGCTCCCCTTGCTGGATGGCGTCAAGCGGCTCAGAAGTTGGGTCAGCGCCTGTTGGTACCGCGCTTGTAGGGCTTGCGCCTGCATTCGATCCCCTTGGGTTGCTGCGAGCGCGAGACCGCTGCCGTGGGTATGGTCCACCAAGATGTCTCGCCAAATTATTGGGTCTGTGGTGATTTGCGTTAGTAGCGTGGTGAGCCTATCAGTGATCTGTCGCGTCACACCTGAAAACGCTTGCGGCATAGAAAAAATCGCCAGTATCAGCTGAGGATGGTGGCCCACAGCTTCGTAAAAGCGTGTTAGTAGCGCTTGAATTTCTGCTTGAGCATCGCCGGGGCATTTGGGGCATTTCATTACTTCGGCATATACCCGGTCCGACAAGGCCCGCAGCAACCCAACCTGATCCCCCACGTGGTGATAGAGGCTCATTGGGGTTACACCCAACCGAGCTGCCAGGGCGCGCAGGGTCAATCCTTGTCCTCCACCTTCATCCAACAACGTCAATGCGGTGGTCAGAATGTCTTCTCGCATCAGACCTTCGCCTGGGACTGGACGGCCGCGCGCTCGGATCATTGGGAAACTCGGTAGCAAGATTGCACCAGGCCCGAAGGGAAGCTGATGCTGGACACCAACTTCAGATCAATGTCCTGCGGCAGCATACCGAATAGCGGCTTCCCGGATCCGATCAGCACGGGAACTTGGGTGATGACCATATCGGTGATCAAGCCCTCACGCAGGAACGACTGCACAAGTTGCCCTCCGTCTACGTAGATGCGGCGCACGCCCTTCGTCGCCAGCTCGTCCATCGTCTCCTGCGGTGTGCAGCTGGAGAAGCGCACCTTGTATTTCAGTGCGTCGGGCACTGGTGCATCGGCCAGCAGTCGGGACAACACCAACACGGGCAGGTCATAGGGCCATTCGCCAAAGGTCAGCGCCTTTTCGTAGGTCCCGCGGCCCATCACGATCATGTCCTTGTCTGCGATGAAGGCTAAGTAACCGTGGTCTTCGGTCGCGTCATCGCGTGCCACAAGCCAGCTAATGTCGCCATCGGCGCGGGCAATGAAGCCGTCGAGGCTGGCGGCGATGAAGACATGGGCAGTGGGCATCAAACGTTCCATATTTATACAGAGTATATTAAAAGGCGTGGATTATGACCCAAGATGCCAGCGCGTTGGCGCGGTTGTGATTCCATCCCGCGGATTCGTTGGTTTTGTGAACCCTTCTGCGTTGGATGGAAACGAGTGGCTCAACTGTGCACACAGAGGCCGTCCACTTGGCCCTTGATGAGGTGAGTGCAATCTATTCGGTTACTTCTTTAGTCGGCAACTCAGAAGAAGCCACCCCTCCAGCAATGGTCAACAGATCTATTGGTGGGCAATTTGAATGATAAAAATCAGCCTTGGCTATAAACCCAGCGCGGGCTTTTGCCATCAGAGAACGAGCGATTGTAAAAAAATTGAAAGGTGCAGAGCCAAAAAGAAGCACTGCGCTGAGCAACCCGAGATGCTATTGTGAGCACGTCGTAGCGTCAACGAAGTCCAATACCTCAGCATCATCAGAAGAATAGATGGCGGTTGATGTCGCTATGCAGTGATTATAAAAATCGTTTCGAACGTGTTTTCCCCCCTGCCGTTAGGGGTCAGAGCAATATCAAAGAGCTATAGACTCAATCGCTATGTTTAAAGTTTCACAAGCGATAGAGATCGAGTGCTCCCAAAAAAGGGTTTTTGCATTCGCCGGTGACTACTCGAAAGATCCAGCATGGCGCAGTGGCGTTTTGAGCATGGACTATGAGACTAGTGGACCTCCAACATTTAGATTGCGCACAAAAGAACGAATGCGCAGCCTTGGAATATCAGCAACTACTGTTGCCGAGGTGATTGAATACTCCCCCACTCGCACGTCCTTTCGAAGCGTCTCTGGCCCTGTGTCCTGCTCTGGAAGCCGAGAATTTAGCGCTTGTCCCGCTGGCACCCGATTCACCTACACGCTGATACTCAAATCTTCCGGCTTAACGCGGCTCATCGATCCGCTATTAAGTATTTTCCTTGCTTGGCAGCTAACAAGGGATTTGCGCAGATTAAAACGCCTGCTTGAAAACATGTCACAGGAAGACCATTCAATATCGACCTTGCCCGGCTCGCCCGCTTTGCCCGCATGGGATGAGCACAAATGACCCCGCTAAAGCTCTACTACGCACCCGGAACTTGCTCACTTGCGATCCACATCGTGATGAGGGAGCTGGACATGAACTTCACACTTGTGAAAGTTGACATGCGAAAGAAGCAGACTTCTGAAGGTGAGGACTTTCTAACCATTAATCCAAAGGGTCAGGTTCCCTATCTCATCACACATGATGGTCTGGGATTGAGCGAAGGTCCGGTGATCGCACAGTACCTTGCTGATAGGGTGGACGGAACTTCTCTACTGCCAAGGGCAGCGAGCATGGAGCGTTACCGCGTCATGGAGTGGCAAGCTTATCTTGCAACAGAAATTCACAAGACATATACACCGCTGTTTCATCCAGCAGTTGGAATTGAACCCAGGGGGCTCTTTGCAAAAATTCTGAAGACAAGATACAGGTCGATCAATGCTGCCCTCGAACAAGGGCTGTTCCTGACAGGCAAACACTTCACAGTTGCTGATGCTTATCTATTCGCTATTACGCGATGGGCTGTGAATGTGGGCGTGGACCTCGGCGGTTTAGCACATTTGCAAAGCTTCATGCAGCGCACTGCCGCTCGTCCTCATGTCATTAGAGCCATGGAAGTCGAAAAGTAGATTTACATCAGATGTCGTTTATCGTATCGAAGTGTTGTCTTCCACTGAAAACTGACCAGTGGGGGGGGGGGTGCGGACGAAAACTTGGACTACCAGGAGGTAGTTCATGTATTCGTACGAAGACAGAATTCGAGCCGTTGAGCTCTACATCAGGCTCGGCAAACGCGATCCCTAGCCTTAAATAATCATCGCGGGAAACGAATTTCCGAGTGCTATACCTGTTTTCTTTCGGCGTTGAAGGCAATCGGAGAGTTGACGAAGGCGCGCGGGAACTAGCGGGACACCTCGCAATTTCTCTTGAGCGAAAGCTCGACCAGGTAGTCGTAACGGGCTTGTGAGAATGACATCGCTTGACTCAGTTCCATCGCCTGCTGCTGTGCCTGCACCATCATATTGGTGTTCTCCTGCATCTCCGCCATACGCGAATTCAAGGAGGCTTGAGATGCTGCGCCTCCCACCATGCCAGCCACCATACCGACACCGGGAATCATGCTGAGCAAACCGGTCACCGTCGAGGTGCCACTCTGCAAGCCTGCGAGCCCTCGACTCGATTGCTCAATCATCTTCTGGCGAGACGCTTCCGCCACCACAAGAGCATTCTTCGCCGTGGCTTGCTGATCGAACATTGAGCTTTCGAGATTGCTGGCCTCTTTGTGAATCTGCGCACACGTCAGGTTGACATCACTCATCTTGCGAACGCCAGGCGCTGAACTCTGGAGGGAGTCAGAGAAGGCTGACCTTCCCTCTGCGGGTGCCTGTGCACCAACAGAGGACGAGTTGGTCATCCCCACTGCCAAGAGAACGCAAGTCGGCCACAATGCCGAAGACGATTTGGTATTCATGATGCTTTGCCTTGTGGAAATTCAATCTGTTTGAGAAGACCACGCCAGTCGGCGCTGAACATGACGCCCAGGAGGCGTCCCGCGCCGCTGGCTGGATGCAGCTGCCCCCGTTCTAAATCGGACCAGATAGAAGAGGGAGCCCTGACGTAGATCACCAGGACTTGAATATCCGAAGCTGGACGGGATGGGTCGATCAAGTCACGGTTGAGCACACCGTTCACCAACAACGGACGCGGGGTGTTGAGCACCACCAACTGGTAGCCTCCACCGCGCTGAAACAGCGTCATACCGTTGTAGATGCCAAGCAGGCGTGAAGTACGCAGCGAATAGGTATCGTTGACCAACACGTTCAACGAACAACCTTCACCCGGTGTGTGGAAGGTTCCGTCGGGGTAGCGCTGGGTGGTCATGTGGTCGGGCTTGACTGGGTAAGCCCTCACCACCAAGCTTCCGGCAACAGTCTTAGCTGTAGCGCCCGGACGTGGGTTTGAAAAGCCGCCACCTGGCACGATGCTGATACCTTTCGGACTCTTCAGCGGAGGTTGTTTCAACAGCATTCCATAGAGCGCATCCAGCTTCGTACGCATCGATACGACGGCAGCACTGCTTGCATCGCCGCTATACGAAGTTTGCGCTTCTACACGACCGCTGATCGCTCCCCCGGGACCCGGGGCAACACCGACGGTGTCAGGCTGCCGCCAAGCTTTTTTGATGCTGTTGGGCGGGAAATCTCTTGCACTGTCGAGACGGACCGTCTGGTCGTATTCGACAGATGAAGTTGGGGCTGAGGAGGTCAGATGACCAATGCTTGAACTAAACGGCGGCGAAGCGGTCCCCGCGTTCTGGATCCCCTGCCTTACGACGTGACCTATCGCCTGCGGCAATACGCTCTTGAGCAGTTCGCTTGCGGTAGCCTGGATTGAGCCAGCACACAGGGCTAGTCCAGCGATACAGCGCAGCGCGAAACCGATATGAAATGACAACATTCTTTCCCCCTGAAAACAGATCAAAAAGCAGCACGCAGACTGATCGATGCGGACAGCCCAGGGTCTTCGCCGCGAGACGCTGCGTGCAACGAAAACCCCATGGAGACTTTTTGGTTCAGTTGGCGGTCAATGTCGATTCCGGCACGCGCCCACGAACGGCGCGACCGTGTCCCTGCTTGGTCGAACGAGAAAAGTCCTAGCGCTTGGCCCTTGAGCGCTGGGCTTTGACCATCGAAGCGGTGGGTCAGCTCCACCGTTGCGCGAAGATTCGTCACTGCATTGATCGGGAGGGTTGAGGCCAGCCCGAAACGCGACTCCACCGCGGTATGGCTCTGCCCTTCGAAGCGGGCGGGAAAACCGCCCCCTGCCTCCGTGTACGCTCCACTGCGGGTCTGCGTCTGAGTCAGTGCCATATATGGAGACACAGTCGAGGCGCCAACCTTCCAAAGACCATTCCAGTCCGCACGCAATCGCAACGCAGTCGATCGGACCGAAGTGGTCCCACGAGAAAAGTCAGCTCCACTGCCGCCTGCGTAGCCCCGATTTACGTCAGCACGCCAGTTACCAAAGACCACCGTTGCGGACAGTTGTGGTCCCGCCTGCACCTGGTAGTCGAGTTCCGCCACGACATGCTCGCCATCGATACGGCTGCTGCCGAATTCGCCAAGGTTCTGGTTCTGCCGCCCGTAGCCTACGCCCACGCCTGCACGTACAGCTCCCCCCGCAAAATCACGGCACATTCCGACCTCGGCAAGACCTTCATCGCTGTCCCTGCCGGCACCATGACGACCGACATCGCCGGTTGCCCAGAAACAGTTCCTCTCTGCCATCGCGCCATAGGACAACAACGGGCGATGGTGGCTTCCCCAGAGAATCATCCGGGTCAGTGACTGGGCGTGCTGGAACGAGGCGTTGACCGCGCCCAGGCTCTGGGCATAGTTGGATGGGCGCATCACGCCCGAGCCCAAACTGGATACCCTTGCCAACCAAGCCTGATCGACCGACCCCTGGCTCCCATTGCCAACGATGATGCTGCCGTCGGCATTGGTGGCGGTAGCGTTTTCCAGATTCCAACTGCTGCTGTTCACGCCCGCCGACGCAAGCCAGTCGGCCACGGACTGCATGCCCGTGGCCTCGGTCCACCGAAATGCGTGCGACGCTGTGTTGGCAGCCTTTTGCGCCTGGCCAACAACTACCATCCCGTTGGCGGAGACTGCCGAGGCTCTGCTGTCGCGCCCGCCCAGCGCGCCCAAGTCCACCATGCCGCTCGCAGCGGTCCAGCGAAACGCATGCGTCGCGGTGCCAGGGAAGGAGCTCGTGGCCTGGCTTGCGCCCACCACCACGGATCCATCGCGGGAGACACCGGTCGCCTCGCTCTCGGGATCGGCGTTGGGGCCGCCCAACAACGAGCCAAGATCGACCAGACCATCGGCTTGCGTCCACCGAAAGGCGTGTGTGACCGTACCCCTTGTCTTGACGCCGACTACCACCGAACCATCGTAAGACACGGCGGCGGCCGAACTGTCGCCGCTGGGGGCGCCTGCGGCGATGTTCTCGATGCCTCCGGCCTGGGTCCACCGCACGGCACGCTTGGCGCCACTGGCGAGCACAGCCTCTCCCACCACAACGTTGCCGTCGCCAGATACTCCACGCGCCTCGCTCTGGCCAAGCCCATCGAGTGTGCCGAGATTCGTCAAACCCGCAGATGTCCATCGGAAGGCACGGTACTGGCCACCCAGGACAGCTGCGCCCACTGCCACGCTCCCATCTGCAGAAAGACCCATCACGGCGCCACGCACCATGTCCAGGCCGCTCAGCGGTGACATGCTTGCCCCCGCCATTCCGACCGATGCAAGGGATAGGTCGGAGGGAGAGTCGGTACTACCGCCGATAATGCTCCCGTCTGCGGAAATGGCGTAGAGCCTGCTGCCAGCGCCGAACCCGCGCAGTTCACTTTGGGCCATTGCAGCAGGATGAAAAACGGCCAGCGATGCCATCGCCAGTGGTGTCAAGAAATAGGTCTTCACGTTCAATTCCTAAAGACGCGCCGGCTTTCGGCGCTGCCAAATCACAGTTGCCACGCTTAGAAGTGCAGGCTGGTTTCAGAGAAGGCCGCCGAGCGGTGTGGTCAGAAGCCGATGCGCAATGTCACGGCAGCGCTCAGTCGGGGATCGTCACCAGGGGTGGCTGTGTGCAGCGAGAAACTCAGCAACTTGTTGCGGTCGATCTGGTGATCGACATCCAGCCCCAAACGCACCCAGGACTTGGACTCATCAAGACCTGGTTGGTCAAAACGGAACAGGCCCAACACCTGGCCCGTGACTCGCGGCGCATCGCCATCCAGGCGCTGGATCGCCTCAAGGGTTCCACGCAGATGCGTTGCCGGCGCCAGGCTGTATCGCGCTGCCACGCCCAGCCGGGTTTCAAGTCCGGACTGCTTCGTCGCATCGAAGCGCGCCGGGAAGCCACCGCCACGTTCGGTGTAGGCATCCGTCCTGGTCCGGGTGGCGGTCAAGGCGACGTAGGGAGACAGCGCGGCCTGCGCCCAACGCCATGCATCATTCCAGTCGGCGCGCAGGCGCAACGCCGTCGATGTCACACCTGTGCTGCCCTTTGAGTGGTCGATGCCTGATGCACCGGTGTAGCCTCGGTTGACATCCGCGCTCCACTTGCCGTGCACCCCTGTGGCCGACAACAACAAGCCAGTTGCGGTCGTGTAGTTGATTTCCCCGACCACATGGTTGCCACCCGTGCGTGTGGAGCCAAAGTCACCGAGGTTTTGCGACTGGCGGCCATAGCCAACTCCCAGACCAGCGCGCACCGCACCACCGGCAAAATCACCGCACACACCCACCTCACCAGCGGTGTCACTGATCGGTCGATCGCCACCGCGCCGCCCGACATCACCCGTCGCCCAAAAGCAGCTCTGCCCACCGAGGTCGCCGTAAGAGGCCAGTGGGCGGTGATGACCACCCCACAACACCATCCGGCTCAGGTACTGGTTGGCCTGCGCCAGCGCCTGGCGCGCGACCATGGTGCTTTCGACATAGTTGACCGGGTCCATGACGCCCGTGCCGTACGGCGAGACGCGCGCAATCCAGGCTCGATCGCGGGTCGAGCCTGGCGACCTGCCGTTCCCCACGAGTACGCTGCCATCCTCGTTGGCGGACGTGGCCGAGATGAAGTCCCAGCCTGCGGCGGACGCTCCACTGCTGCCGAGCCAATCGGCGACGCTTTGCATGCCCGTTGCCTCAGACCAGCGGAACGCCCTGGGCACGCCATAGGTGTCGTCGTAGTTCGAAGAACCGACGATGACCTCACCATTGCCCGAGATGCCCAAAGCATTGCTCTGCCCAGTTGTCCCTCCGAGCAAGCCGAGGTTCTGCATCCCGGTGGCCTGTGTCCATCGAAACGCGTACACAGGTCCAGGGCTGGTCACCTGAGAGTTGCCCACCACCACCGTACCGTCGCCCGACACCGCATTGCCAATGCTTTGACGTCCCCCCAAGGTGCCGAGATCCACCATGCCTGCAGCGGTCCAGCGGAACGCGTGTTCCGACGTGCCGTTGTCACTCGTGCCGACCACAACCGCCCCGTCCGCAGACACGCCACTGGCTCGGCTGCGGCTACCCGTCCCCAACACGCCAAGATTCTGCATGCCACCCGACCTGGTCCAACGAAACGCACGATTGGTGTTGTTGGCCAGATTCGACTGTCCAACCACTGTGGTGCCGTCCTGGGAGATGCCTTCGCCGATGGTCAGATTGCCGCCGAGCGTGCCCAAGTTCTCCATACCGCCCGCGGCGGTCCAGCGAAAGGCGCGACCACCGTTCAAGGTCAGGTCGTAATAGCTACCTGCGATCACGCTGCCGTCGCGCGATACCCCGGTGGCATAGCTCTCGACGACCGGCAAATTCAGGTTCTGCAGACCGCCTGAGTAAGTCCATCGGTACGCCCGCCTGAGCGGCGTCGAACCGGGCAGCAACGCGGCGCCCACCACCGTGGAGCCATCGGCGGAAATCGCACTGGCAGAGGTTGCCCCGCCAATATTGCCGAGATCCAATACCGACTGCGCTTCTGATGAGGAGGCAACAAGCGTCGCAAGCGCCCAGACCACGGGGCGAAGCTTGAGGGTTTTCAAGATGAATCCTTTGGAAGAGTTTCAAGCTCACCGTCAGCGTTGACCGAGAGCCAGCAAGTTCCAAAAGTTTAGAAAGCCGAGGCCACCATGAAACCCCTGCACAGCAGGGGGTTAGACAATGGACGAGCGCCTGTAGCGCAGCTATTCACTGATCGCAGCGACAGTGACATTTTCAACAAGCTTCACCGCACAGAAGCGCCGCGTATGAGGCAGCGCCAGATGCAATTCGAGGGCCATTTCGTTCTCAAATGTCTCCACCAGCACAAACGAGTCTGGGTCGCTCAGAGCGCGAAAGAATGCAAACTCCCTGCAGCCAACTTCTCGTCGGGTCGCGAACTCAAGATCGCGCAGAGCCTCACTCAAGGCCTGGCCTCTGTTTGGCTTGGCAGTGATGCGCGCAATTTTTCTCACGAGAGGACTCGACTGGGGTTCGTCGATGTTGGACATTCGCGTAGTGAATCTGGAAGTTGGAAAGGAGAGACGCCCCCCCAATTCGCGATCACAGATCGGCAAGCGAAGCGGCGTGGTGTTTGGCCTGCAAACCAACCGGTCACAAGTCTATGGATCGCCTCAATGAAAAAACCCCTCTGTGCCGGGGGATCGCACATGCAGAGCCTTTCGTAAAATAAAGGCATGAGGTCCTCACAACGCTCTTCTGTGCGCACGGTTGCGAGCATTCGCCAGCTGTGCAGCATGGGAATGCCTGAGGAGCTGTTCATGGTCAAGTTTCTGGAGGGTGCGAGGGATTGGCTGGGCGCTGATACCGGTCACTTCATCTGGTGCGATCACCAGAACCATGAACCTGTCAACTACAGCGGGGATGGATTCACCGACATCAGCGCGGTGCAGCGGTTTTTTTCGCACAACTCCAAAATCACCTACCCGGGAGTCATGCCTGCCTTCACGGATCTGATGCGCAGTTCAAGCTCGGGAACACTCGGATGCAATGAGCCGAACGCACAGGCCTATGTGAGATCGGATCTGTATCAGGATGTCATGCGCCCCTGCGACGGTCGGTACATGCTGTACCTGGTTGCTCGTGACGTCCAGGGATCGCCCAAGGGATTGCTTTCGCTGCTGCGCTCGTCCACTGTCAAACCGTTCTCAAGCAGCGACCACAAGAAGCTCATGCAGATCGAGCCGTACTTGCGATATGCGCTGTCGGGTGAGGCTGGGAGCTCTGCCATGTTCGACAGCGCAGACCACGAAGGTATGGTTGTACTAGACCAAAAAGGCACTCTTCTCTTTCAGGACAACGGTGCTCGAAGGCTCCTGTGGATGGCATGCCATGACCGCATTGATCGCAACGCCCTGGTCCATCTCGATTTGCACAACATCACCCCTCACCTTCAACGTCTGCACCGCAGGCTCGTTGCGGTGTTTGATGGCCATGACGAGGGGCCCTCATTGTTCGAATGCAGCAACAGCTGGGGGCGTTTTGTTTTCAGGGGATCGTGGTTGGCTGGCCCTGAGCAGAGTGCTATCGGTATCAAGGTCCGCCACTACATTCCGCGCGCACTGAAAGCTTGGACCGGCCTGCATCGACTGGATCTCGCGCCCAGGCAACAGCAGGTTGCCCTCTTGTTCAGCGAAGGCTTGACTGCCAGCGAGATCTCCGAGCGGCTCGGAATCAGCCGGCACACAGTCCCAGAATACGTGCAAGTGATCTACGAACGTCTGAATATTGCCCCCAACCGCGAAGCACTGCAACACGCGCTGCTGTCTTGAACAGGTTGGGGACTTGTTCAAGACAGCATTAATCAGTCCACACATTCCATCGCGCCGATCACACTCGCTCCAGCCCCGACACCTTCACGAGCTCGTCCTCCAGAAACCGCGTGAAGCCGCGTACACGCATGGGTTGCCAACGCCACGAGGGGTACCTTGCTGTACAGGCGCATCAAGAACCTTCGCGTGGTTCAGCTACTTCTCAGGCACTCCAAGCTGGAATCAACAGTGAGATACCTCGGCATCGAGGTCGACGACGCAGTTGACCTCTCCGAGCAGACTTAGGTCCGATCAGGTTCGACGTACACCACAGTGGTCCATCGTTGCAAGTCGTGCAAGGACGTCCCAGTTCACCGACCTCGGAGGCACCGCGCATACCGCGTAGCTCCGTTTTCAAGCCGGGACGATGACAACATCCGCCAATGGCCTGGCCACGCAGGGCAGGCAATAGCCCTCCTGCTTTTCCTCGGCGCTCAGACCAGGCCAGGGAATTTCGTAGCGCACTTTCCCCTTTAGCAAGCGAGCAATGCAGGTGCGGCAGGTGCCGTTGCGACAGGACACCGGCCATGCAATGCCCGCGCGCGTCATCGCAGTGAACAAGCTGGTCTCGCTGTCGGCCTCGGCGTCAACCGCCTGGCCGTCAATCTGGATACGGAAGGTTTTCATGCGCGTCGAAAGTGGAATGGAGTGGGCTTGGACTTTCCCCATGAGTCTGGAATTCTGGAAGTATGACGCGGGCACCGACTCCGTCGCCTTGCTCGTGATTCCTGCGGCACTGGTCAGGGCTCGCCGCATGCAGAGCCACAAGCGAGCTGACGCGAAAGCACTGCGGCGACGGGGTTTTGCGCGAGGCTACGGGACGCGCGCTTCGTTCAGCAGCCACGCCTGAAAGGCGACGATCTTGGCTTGTTCGGCCCGCTCGGGCGGGTAGGTGAGGTAGTAGCCGTTGCCACTGGCCACGGGCGACTCGAACGGCGTGACGAGATTGAAATCGTCAGCAGCGGCATCCAGCAGCGCGGGGTCGGCGATGGCAACGCCCAGGCCGTTGCGTGCCGCCTCCAGGCACATGTGCACCGTATCGAAGTGCTGTTCGTGGGCAAAGTGAACATCTCCCAGGCCATGTCCACGCAGCCACGCCAGCCACTCTCCCCGGTCCCGGTTCGCATGCAGCAGCGTGGCCTGCACGAGGTCGGCCGGGCCGCCGAGCGGCGCTGCCACCGCCGCCGGGCAATACGGCAGCAGCATCTCCCGCATCACGGGAACGGCGCGCACATTCGTCCAGTTGCCGTCGCCGTGCGCGACGATGACATCGACGTCTGCGCGGCTGAAGTCAGGGGCATCGGTCCAGTGCGTGGCCACGCGCACGTCGAGCGCCGGCAGCGCCGCCTTGAGCCTGGGCAGGCGCGGCAGGAACCAGCACAGCGAGAAAGTGGGCGGCAGCTGCACCGAGAGCTCGCCCATCGAGCGCTTGATCCGTGCGCTGGCCCTCACCAGTGAAGCCATCGCCTCGACGACCTCGGGCAGCAGATCCTTGCCCTCCCGGGTCAGGC
>DATLHT010000416.1:0-3816 GCA_035539795.1 Burkholderiaceae bacterium | reverse complement strand
CTGCATGCCGGCCTCGAAAGTTTCGCGGACCACCACGTCGGCATCGGCCTTGACCAGCGCAAGCGCATGCTCGCGGTCCCAGGCGCGGACCAGCACCTTGACCTGCAGGCATTCGCGGCGCGCATTCTCGACGATGCGCGTGGCGGCATCCTTGTCATCCACGCACACCACAATGGCCTGGGCATGCTGCGCCCCGGCGGCCCGCAGCACATCGGCGCGCGCGCCGTCACCGTAGTACACCTTGAAGCCATACTTCGCCGCGTCGCGGATTACCTCGGTATCGTTGTCGATGATGGCGATCTCTGCACCGCCATGCGACAGGATGCCCTGCACCGCGATCTGTCCGACGCGCCCGAAGCCGATGACCAGCACCTTGCCGTGCAGGTTTTCCGCCATCTCCACGCCATCCATCGAGGGCGTGCGCACCGGAGCAGGGCGTAAAGCCCGGTACGCCGCTACCACCAGCGGCGTCAACGCCATCGACAGCACGATGATGGCCGTCATGTTGGCATTTACGTCGGGACTGATGACACGTTGTGCCAGCGCTGCTGTCAGCAGCACAAAGGCAAACTCACCGCCCTGTGCCATGATCAGCGCGCGGTCCAGGGCATCCGCATGCGAACTGCGCGTGACACGCGCTACCGCATAGATACAGAGGCCCTTGACCGCCATCATCGCCAGCACCCCGGCCACGATCAGCGTCCAGTTGCGCCCCACCACATCGAGATCGAGCGCCATGCCGACGCCCAGGAAGAACAGGCCCAGCAGCAGGCCGCGGAACGGCTCGATATCGGCCTCCAGCTGATGCCGGAACGACGATTCCGACAGCAGCACGCCGGCGACGAACGCGCCCATCGCCATCGACAGTCCGCCCAGTTCCATCAGCAGCGCCGAACCCAGTACCACCAGCAAGGCAGCCGCGGTCATCACCTCGCGCGCCTTGGCGTTGGCCAGGATCCGGAACAGGGGATTGAGCAGCCACAGCCCAGCGCCCACCAGGGCGGCAAATGAGGCCGCCGCCACGGCCACGCGCAGCATGACGCCGTCGGTTGCAGCGCCGGAGCCGGCCGGGGCGAGAAACGCCACGATGGCCAGCAGCGGCACGATCAGCAGATCCTCGAACAGCAGGATGCCGACGATCTTCTGGCCACGCGCCTGAGTGATGTCGCCACGTTCTGCCAGCAGTTGCATGACGATGGCCGTCGAGGTCAGCACGAATCCCATCGCGGAGATGAACGACACCGCCAGCGGATAGCCGAAGGCAAGGCCCACACCCGTCAGCAGCGTGCCGCACACCGCGATCTGCAGGCTGCCTAGCCCGAAGATCTGGCGACGCATGCCCCACAGGTGCGAGGGTTTCATTTCCAGCCCGATGATGAACAGGAACATCACCACGCCCAGTTCCGCGACATGGATGATGGTTTGCGGATCGTCCACCAGCTTCAGGCCGAATGGCCCGATCGCCAGACCCGCCGCCAGGTAGCCGAGCACCGAGCCAAGCCCCAGGCGCTTGAACAGCGGCACGGCCACGACCGCGGCGCCCAGTAGCGTGACGATCTTGATGAGTTCTGCAGAACTGCCTTCCACCGCCATGGTGTGACTCCTGTTTATCCGGTGCCATATTGTGAAGGGTTTTGGCGACCTGGGCGCCATTTTTGGTGAAGTGCGCGAACCGGCATCTTCGGTGCTGGAAATTTGTTGAGGGTCATGAAGACGCACACGTGCGTCTTGCGCTTGTTGACAGTCGAGCCACGCAAGCGGTTCTAAGATCGACGCCGCAGATCATTTCCACCATGCTCAGAACTCCGGACGGCACCATGCGTACCTCTCGTACCAGCAGCTCCTCTTCCCATCGGGCTTCTCTTACAACCTTCACCACCACAACGGCGACAACGACCAGTACCTCGGCGGATCCGGGGCGTTCGCTTCTCCCCAATCAGGTGCCGGGACGTTCTCGGTCCAGGCCGGTGCAGGGAGAGGGGGTAAGCGTCGCCAAGAGGGTGCAGGTCGGTAACGTCAAAATGCCCATGAAAGATGCCGTGTCAGAGCTGCATCGGGCGAGTTGCGCGGGTAATGAGATGCTCGTGAAGGCCCTCGTTCAGGCGGGCGTAGACCTTCATCAAGGCGACGCATTCGGCAGGTCGGCGCTTTATCTGGCGAGCAAGGCCGGCCATGAAAAAGTGGTAGAGGTGTTGCTGAGTGCCGGTTCGATCGTCGATCAGAGAACCGTGGATGGTCGAACGCCTCTGCATATCGCCAGCAGGAAAGGGCATCTGGATATTGTCGAGAGGCTGCTCGCTGTCAGTGCATGCGTCAATTTACGGAGCAGGCACGGAGCCATCGCGCTGCATTTCGCCGGCACATCCGGACATGCGGAGATCATTGACGCCCTGATCGGGAGCGGCGCAGATCCTAATGTGCAAGACCGTCATGGTTGGACTCCATTGCACCGTGTCTGCTCGACGCACCGCGATGCGGCCAACATGGCAACTGGTCGCTCCGGCAGTCCTAGCCAGAGCCATGCACCGCGATTGGCGTTGCCGGCCGCCGCCGATGGCGGACGTATTGCGGCTGCAGCGGCCTTGATCGAGGCCGGTGCAGACGTTGATCATCAGGGAGGGCAGTCCGGCTGGACACCGTTGCACCGTGCAAGCCGTGATGGACAACTTGAATTGGTCGAAATGCTGCTCGAAGTGGGCGCAGACGTCGACAAGCAAAACAAGCATCGGGCGACTGCGCTTTGCCATGCAAGTTCAGGCGGCAGTATAGACATTGTCGCGGCTTTGATTGAGGCAGGTGCGAACATCGATCATCAGGACGAAGATGGCGAGACTGCGCTGCATTACGCCATCCATGCGGGGCACTTGGACGTGATCGAAATGCTCGTACACAACGGTGCGGATGCCAACCTGGCAGCCAAAGATGGCACAAGCCCGCTACAACTGGCGAGTCAATATGGGCATCTGGCGACGGTAGAGTTCCTGCTTGCGACCGGCGCTGACATTGACCATCAGCAAAAAAACGGAATGACCGCGCTGCATCACGCGAGCAGAGGCGGTCATCTGGCGGTGGTGCAGCTGTTGATCACAAAAGGCGCGAAGGTTCACCTGCATACATCGGCTGGCTGGAACGTGTTGCATGAAGCCGGCCGCGCCGGGCATGTCGTGATCATGCAAGCCCTGCTGGCGGCGGGCGTCGATATCGGCGAGCGCACAAGAGGCACGGAAAATGAATGGAGTGTGCTGTCCCTGGCTTGCGCGAATGGCAGGCGGGATGCGGTGCGATGGCTGCTTCAACGGGAGGGTTGTGACGTCAATGAGCGCGACATGCACGGCATGACACTCTTGCATCGTGCTGCGAAGCAGGGCCATATGGAGGTGGCCCGACACCTGCTGCTGGCCGGCAGCGACATCGACAGCCTCGACCGCACCCGTTCCACTGCGCTTCACCTTGCCATTACTGGGGGGCGGACGGAGACGGTGAGATTCTTGCTGCAGAACGGTGCGGATCCGTCTCTCCAGGACAGGAAAGGCAACGATGCGCAGATGCTGGCGGCTGCATCGATGCATACCGGCATCATCAGCGTGTTGAAGGATTTTCTCGCCGATTCAGATCTGGAAGTCATTTCATCGGGGCAAGGCATTTCATCTTCCGGAGAATCCTCATCCCAAGAAGAGGAGCCGCCGAAGAGGAAGACCGCATCCCGGAAAAAAAACCTGCCTCCGGAAACAGACCAACCTTCCAAAAGAAGGAAAACGACCAAAAGCTGATTGACAACGATTGCCGCGTGGCACCTCGGAAGCACGCGGCTGTGCG
>DATLHT010000415.1:0-2874 GCA_035539795.1 Burkholderiaceae bacterium | reverse complement strand
AGTTCGCCGGCCTGCACGGGCAGGGTGCGGACCGCCAGCTGGCGCTGGGCCGGCTTCGGCAGGAACACGCTGCCATCCGGCTGGCGCTTGGGCCCATTGCTGTTCGCTGCGGGCGGTGCGTCGCCGTGGTCATGGCCAGGTCCAGCTATGGCGAAGGGCGACAGCGCGGTGAGCCCGAGTGTGAGCATCAGCGTGGCAAGCGGTCGGCGCAAGAGAAGATTTCGGGCGGTCGTCATGCGGCATCTCCTCGTCGCGCGGTGTGCTTGCGTTGCGATATCCGTTTCCAGATCAGGGCGGCGGCAAGCAGTCCCAAACCTGTGCCGAGCGCAGCGAGCAATGCGGTGGTGAGTGGTGTGTTGCTGGCGTCTTCGTGCGCGTCGGCATGAATGTCGAGCGTGCCGGCCAGCAGGTCTGAGGTCTGCCCTGTGACTACCGTTGCTGCCACGGGCGTCTCTCCTGCTGCCGGGGCGGCGGCGAGCGTAGCGGTGAAGGTGCCGGGGCCGGTGCCGGTCACGGGCACGGCGGTGCCGTCGAGTTCCAGTTCCAGCGTAGCGTTGTCGACTGGACGGTTGTCGGGTGCGTGATCGAGGTACAGCGTGAGTGTCTTGCCATCGACGACGCCGACCAGTTCGAACGCTTCGGAGATGGCGGTAAAGCGCGGCAGCACGGTACCGGTATCGGCGGCTGGCGCGGCATCATGGCTATGGCTGGCATCGGCCACGGCGATGCGCGCGGTGAGCAGGCACAGCACGGCCATGCAGGCGACGGCGTTGTACCGTAGGCTGCGCCGCAGGATAGGGGCGGGGCGGCCGGAAAGAGTGAGCAGTGTCATTGGGAATCCTGAAGGGAAATAGGGTACGGAGCGATGCCGGAAGCCGGCCCAGAGGTTGGAACCAGATTGCGGATGGTCATTGCGGCAACAGCCCCATGGCCTGGCGCAGGCCAGACACGGCCGCGGCGACATCGATGCGCGCGCGGGCAGCTGCCTGCTCCGCCTCGATGGCTTCGAGTTCGATCCGCAGCCGCGTCGGCAGATCGGTCTCGCCGAGGCGGAACGACTTGTCGAAGAATCCGCGTGCCTCGCGCGCCAGCCGGGCGCGGCGCTCGGCTGCCTGCTGGCGCGTGTGCATTGCCTGCAGTTGTGCCTGCGCGCTGGCGATGCCCTGGGTCACGTTGCTGGTTTCGAGTTCGGCCTGGGCTTCGGCATCCAGCGCCTCAGCCTGTGCCGTGGACTGTTTGGCGCGGGCGCGCGGACCAGCCCCGAACGGAATGCGGACGCCGACGGTGAAGCTCTGCTTGAACGATGCACCGGTGATATCGCGCTCGCGGGTGGCGGCCACGGTCAGTTCGGGATTGGCGCGGTTCTGCCGGCGTGCAAGGGCTGCCGCATCGCGTGCGGCCTGGGCACGATCAAGCAGGGCGATGACCGCGGGATGCACCAGTGCACTGTCAGTGCCGCCTGGTATGGCGGCGTCCTGCGGCATGTCGGGCAACGCTTCCGGCAGTGGTGTGCCGGTCGCCGGTGCAGCGATGGCCGTGCCTGCCAGCGCACGCAACTGGTTTAGCGCTGCAGACCGTTCGGCAGTCGCCTCGGCCAAGGCGGCTTCGGCCTGGGCGGCCGCGCCATCGGCCTGACGCTGGTCGGCCCGCGCCAGGTCTCCCGCCTTGACACGGCGTGCTACGTCGCCGGCTAGCTGGCGTGCATTGGCTGTGCGTACTTGGGCCAGTTGCCAGTCGCCCTGTGCGCGCTGATAACGCCACCACGTCTCGCGCACATTTGCGGCGAGACGCAGACGCGCTGCCAGCAGGCTGCTGTCGAGCGCTTTCAGTTCGGTTTCGGCGAGACGTGCCGCACGATTGCGTTCGCCTGGCAGCCACAGGGGAATGCCGACGCCGACTTCATACTCGCGTGCGCCGTCGTTGGCGCCAGGGCGATCCGACTTGGCCTGCAGCGATAGCGCGGGTGCATCGGCACTCCAGCTGGCAGCTGCCTCACGCGTCGCCAGCGCGGCATCACGCCGGGCAGCGGTGGCGCGCGCCTCGGGCTGACGCGCCCAGACTCGCTCGAAAAATGCGCCGAGCGTGATGGATGGCGCCGCAGCATGCGCCGTGGACAATGGTGCCGCAGACGCGGGCGGTGGTGTAAGCCCTGCGGCAGGGGCCGAGGGCGTGCCATGGGCCATACCGGCCCAGGCAAGCGCAGCCGCAGGCAGAGAAAGAATCAAAATCTTGGGATACATCCGGAACATCTCCAGTGAAAACACTCAAGGGAAATGGCCGGCGAGCGATCAGGGCACGCTGGTACTGGGTGCGCAGGTCATGCGCACAAGCATGCGTGGACACCTGCCTGCAGGCATGGGAAAGCGCATGCAGGCGCGCGGTGAAGTGATCGGAAAGGGTGGCGCGAACCCGTCTCGCCGGTCAGGCGCGGACAGGCCAGTTGGGACGGTCGGGTTGCAGCGGGGGCGGAGCGGGTAGTGCGGAAGAGATGGAGACCGGCGGAATCACCGGGACGTCCGCGCTTTGCAGCAGCAGCGCGGTGACCGGCATGGCGCCGCAGAATGCGTGGCAGGCCTGGCAGTCGATATCGGCCGTGCCGGCCGGTGCGTTGTTGTTGGTATCCTCGCCCGGCAGATCCACCACATGGTCGTGCGTATGGTGGCCGGGATGGAAGCTCGTCGGGGTGGCCTCATGCTGGCAATAGGGTGCAGCCGCAGCCCACACGGTTTGCAGCGGCAAAAGCAGCAGGAGAAAAATGGCGAACACACGACGCATGGGAAGCGATTATAGCCGCATGCCATGCGCGCGCTCGGGAAACCTGCGGCGCGGGCAGGGAGATCAATGAACCGGCGGGGTGATGGAGCGGCTCGGTAC
>DATLHT010000414.1:0-2711 GCA_035539795.1 Burkholderiaceae bacterium | reverse complement strand
CACGTTCCAGAATGGCTGCACGTCCGGCGGGCGCCGTGGCACATGCCGACGCGGTCGCGATGATCGGCGGGGTTGTGCACATCCGCTGCCGTGCCGGCAGGTGGCGCATCATCATCTAGTAGGGGCATGGCGAGCCATGGGATGGCAGCGCTGGCAAGCAGCGCTGCCGACAGCGACACAAGACACTGTTCGTTCGCCAAATCGAAGCCTGCCGAGTTGTGGCGCACATCACCGAACAGATCGCGCGGTAATGGAATGCGTGGGTGCGGCAAACCGGGCTGCCCCTCCTCCCGTTGCAGCTGTTCCACGCTGGCGGCCGGATCGGCTACGAGTTCGGCCAGCGGCACGCGGGGGTCCGCCACGCGATTGACGAAGGAGGTGTTGGCGCCGTTCTCTAGCAGACGGCGCACCAGATATGCGAGCAGCGTGTCGTGCGTGCCGACCGGCGCATAGATGCGGCACGGCCGGCCCAGTGTCGTTCGCTGTCCGTGCGCCGCAAGTGCATCCTCCGGTGCTGCAACGATCTGCTCGTATAGTGGCTCGCCCATACCGTGCAGGCACTGGAATTCATACTGCCCAGGTACGTAATCTCCAGCCAGATGATAGATCGCCGCTACCGTATGCGCATTGTGCGTAGCAAACTGTGGATAAATCGCATCGGGTGCGGCCAGCAGCTTACGGGCGCACGCCAGATACGAGACATCAGTGTAGATCTTGCGCGTATACACCGGGTAGCCTTCCAGCCCATCAACCTGGGCGCGCTTGATCTCGCTGTCCCAATAGGCGCCCTTGACGAGGCGCACCATCAGGCGATGACCGCTGCGCCGGGCGAGATCGATCAGGTAATCGATGACATAGGGACAGCGTTTCTGGTACGCCTGTACGACAAAGCCGACACCTTGCCAGCGAGCCAGTTCCGGTTCGCAACACAACTGCTGTAGCAGGTCGAGCGAGAGTTCAAGTCGCTCGGCCTCCTCGGCATCGATGTTCAGGCCGATGTCATAACGGCACGCGAGCCCCGCCAGGTCACGCAGGCGCGGATAGAGTTCGTGCATGACACGCGCGACCTGGGCCCGGCTGTAGCGCGGATGCAAAGCTGAGAGCTTGATCGAGATGCCGGGTCCGGCCAGCACGCCGCGCCCGGCCGATGCGTGGCCGATGGCGTGGATGGCCTGTGAGTAGGCATCGAAGTAACGCTGCGCATCGGCCGCCGTCATGGCCGCTTCGCCGAGCATGTCGAAGGAATAGCGGAACCCTTGGGCTTCACGCGTCTGCGCATGTGCGAGCGCTGCGTCAATGGTTTCGCCGGTGACGAATTGTTCGCCCATCAGCCGCATGGCCATGTCGACGCCCTTGCGGATCACGGGCTCGCCGCTCTTGCCGATGAGCCGCGCCAACGCATGCGTCAGGCCGGTCTCGGTATGCGTGGCAACCAGCTTGCCGGTGAGCAACAGGCCCCAGGTCGCGGCGTTGACGAACAGCGAGCGGCTCTGTCCGAGATGCGATTGCCAATTGCCATGGCTGATCTTGTCGCGAATCAGGGCGTCGCGTGTCGCCGCATCAGGTATGCGCAGCAGCGCCTCGGCAAGACACATCAGTGCGATGCCTTCCTGGCTTGACAGCGAGAATTCCTGGATCAGGCCCTGCACCAGGGTCTCGCGGCCGGAGCCGGCGGGCGCCTCACGCAGCCGGGCGGCGAGTTGCGTAGCGAGGGTCAGGGACTGCTTGGCAAGCGAGGCAGGCAGGCGTGCCTGCTGCAGAAGCGTGGGCAGGCAGTCAGGTTCTGGCCGGCGGGTAGCGGCCGTAATGGCGGCGCGCAGCGCGCTCTGCGGCTGGAGGCCCTGAGCAAAGGCAAGAAACGGCGGATCGGGTGCACGACGAAGCGCACCCGCGGACCCGTGATCGGACACGGGTTGGGACATGTCGTCGGGTATCGCGCCCAAAGGGGTGGTCGCCATCTGCGTTCTCCCGGATCCGCGGTCGGGGGCATGCGGGCATACCATGCCACCCGCCGTGCCTGGTGTTGGTATCGTACTCCGGCGCACGCGCAGGTGCCACCAATGGCACGGGAAGGTCAGCGGAACCTTGTCGATCAGGTCAAGGTTGGAAGAGGCACGCAGCACGCAAGCGCTTCCTGCATACGCAGCGGCTCAGATGCGCAGCGGATCGATCTCCAGCTGCCAGCGCACGCCCTGCCGTTGCGGCAGTCCTTCGCAAGCCGGCATCCACGCCGCCAACAGGCGCTGCAGCACGGTGCGTGAGGTGCTTTCCACCAGCATCTGGGCACGCTCGCGGTTGGCGATGCGCACCATGGACATCGGCACGGGATCGAGCACCTGCACAGCGTCACCAGCCAGCGCCAGCGCTTCTTCGCGGACGGCGCGCAGGAAGGCGAGTGCCCCGGCCAGTTCCCGATGCTCGGCGGTAAGCAAGGCCTGGTAACTGAATGGCGGCAGACCCGCCTGTTGGCGCTCCGTCAGTTGTGCGTCAGCAAACCCCTCGTAGTCGTGGCGCAGCAGCGCCTGGAACGCCGAAGCTTCGCTATAACGTGTCTGGATCAGCACCTCACCCGGCAGGCCGGCACGACCGGCGCGGCCCGCCACCTGCATGAGTGCGGCAAACAGGTGTTCGGCGGCGCGGAAGTCGTGGCTGAACAGGGCCTGGTCGGGGTTCACCACGCCGACCAGCGTCACGCGCTGGAAGTCATGGCC
>DATLHT010000413.1:0-4408 GCA_035539795.1 Burkholderiaceae bacterium | reverse complement strand
GCGCGTGATCGTGCGCATGGTCATGCGGATGTGCGATTGCGTCCGGGGTAGCGGTACTCATCACAAGACTCCTTGATTTCGATTCGTCACGTTGCAGCTGGCTCAGCCTGCTGCGCGGTTGCCCGCTACGCCGGCCTGCTTGTCAGCAGAGGGATTCTGGGCAGGTGCGTCGGCCGCCTTTTGCTCGCCCGCGGCGCCACCGCCTGCGGGGAACGTGCCAGCGCGGCCGGAAGTGAATTGGGCAGGCTGCACGACCTCGCCAGTCTTGTTGCCCCAGTGGTTACGGGTGTAGGTCATGACCGCAGCCAGTTCCACGTCGGACAGTTGCTTCCAGGCCGGCATCGCGTTCTTGCCGTGCAGCAGGATCTCCATCTGGCCCTTGAGCGGGCCGAGGACGACCTTGGAGCCATCAAGCGCCGGGAACGTGCCCGCACCCTTGCCGTTCGGCTGGTGGCACACCGCGCAGTTGGCGGCATACACTTTCTCGCCGCGCTGCATCAGTTCGGCCATGGTGTAGGTCTTGGTCGGATCGTCAGCCTTGGCGGCCATTTCCTTCTGCTTGCCTTCCACCCACTTGCTGTAGTCTTCCTGGCTCACGACACGCACCACGATCGGCATGAAGGCGTGTTCCTTGCCGCACAGTTCGGCGCACTGGCCACGGTAGACGCCGACCTTCTCGGCGCGGAACCACGTGTCGCGCACGAAACCGGGAATCGCATCCTGCTTGACGCCGAAGGCCGGGATCATCCAGGCATGGATCACGTCATTGGCGGTCAGCACCACGCGGATCTTCTTGTTGACGGGTACGACGACTTCGTTGTCGACTTCCATCAGGTATTCGTTACCCTTGGGCGCCTGGTTGTTGATCTGATCGCGCGGCGTCGACAGCGTGGAGATGAAGGACACGCCCTCGCCTTCGCCCTTCAGATAGTCATACCCCCACTTCCACTGGTAGCCGGTGGCCTTGATGGTGATGTCGGAGTTGGTCGTGTCCTTCATGGCAACGACCGTCTTCGTGGCAGGCAGTGCCATGCCGATGACCAGGATGAACGGCACGACCGTCCAGATGATTTCCACGGTGGTGCTTTCGTGGAAGCTGGCAGACTTGGCGCCCTTGGATTTGCGGTGCTTGAAAATGGAGTAGAACATGACGCCGAACACGCCGATGAAGATCACCGTGCAGAGGATCAGCATCATCCAGTGCAGCCAGTGGATCTCGGCCGCAATCCGGGTGACAGGCTCGGTCAGATTGAGCTGACGCACAGCCGGTCCGCCCGGCATGTCCTGGACCGCCAGAGCAGCATTGCCGGCCAACAGGGACGCGCCCGCCAGCAAGCCTGCCAGTGCTTTGTTCAACATTTTCATTTTCATCTACCCAAATTACAGATTCAAATCTGTCTGCGGCGCCTGCCGGCAGTCATTCACTGCGCTGCAGCCACCACGAAAGTTCTTGCGCAAACCTACGCCGCCTGCCCGGATCGAGATAGCGGCCCACCGGGACGGCCAGCCGCCCCGAATGCAGCACCAGTTCCGCGCGCGGAGAGGCTTCCAGCTCCACACGCACCCAGCGCGCATTGAATTCATGCCGAATGACGCGATTGGCGCTGACCGCTTCCACGACCAACGCACCCTGTGCCAGCGTCACGCGCTCATAGTCGGCGGCATGCCTGGCATAGACCAGCAAGGCCGCGCCCAGCACCAGCATTTCCAGGAGAGCGAAGACGAGGATGATCCACGTCCCTTTCCACGCAAATACGAGCGCGATGGCGACAGATACCAGTAAGATCGAGAGATAAAAGCGTCCGACCTGGCGTGGAGAGAGCGAACAGTTCCGCTTCATCAGCCAGTCCTTTTGCGAGGACGTCATCTTCTCAAACCCTATGCCGCCTCGCGCATGACACGCGACGCCTGGATCCTGCACCGCGCCTCCTTGCATGGATCAAGAGACCTGGCACGACCCGCACACACCCCACGCAGCTAACCCTGTTAACTGCCCGCGGGCTGCGTGCCCCAACCTGGACACACCTGCGACAAACTGGCGCATTATAGAACCGAACGCCAGCAGGAACAAGCTTAACCCGCGCCACGACGGGCCTCGCAGGCTGCCGCCAGCCCTTGACACGGGCCTCAGCGCGGCCCCGCGCGCCGGATACTGTGAACCGGGATCGACACGCGCCCTTCCGCATCCGCCACCTGCCGTGCCGCCGGCGCCAGTTTCCAGGCGTGTCCGTAAACGATTTCGAAGGTCAGGGGGATCACGCCATCCTGGTTGCGCTGCGCCTCCAGCGCCGCATGGACCCGGGCCAACCACTGTCGGCCACGCAGCGCGCCGTCCCCGGCGGCAAATCCGCCCATCAGGTGCACATCGCGCAGCAAGGTGTCAGGCTGCTCATACGTCACCGTGAGGGTTTCCATGTCCATCACCGGCGTGGACCAGCCGCTGTGCACCAGCATGTCGCCAATGTCGTGCATATCGACAAAGCGCAGCGTATGCGTCCGCCCGTCGACCGCGTCCATGGCCTGGCGCAGCTCGCGCAGCGTATCGGGGCCGAACAGCGAGAACATCAGCAGACCGCCATCCGCCGTCACGCGATGCCATTCGGGAAACACGCGGTGCGGTTCGGCATGCCAGTGCAGGGCCAGGTTGGACCACAGCATGTCGAACGCCCCATCCGCGAACGGCAGGCGCTCGTAGTCGGCCTGCAGCAGATCGAACACCGGCCGCCGGCCCAGCAGCCGGCCGACCCAGCCGCCGCCACGCTGCGGATCGAGCCGCGCAGCCTCGCGCAGCATGCGCGCGGAAAGGTCGAGCCCGGCGATCTGCGCATCCGGATACTGCGCGCGCAGCGCCGCCAGCCCATGCCCGCGCCCGCACCCGAGGTCCAGCGCTCGGGCCGGACTCAGGCGGATATAGCGCATGCGCTCCTGCATGCGCTGGCCGATCTCGCGCAGGAGGTAGTCGACCTCGGCGAGACTGGCGGCACGCCGGTCGAAGCCGTGGCGCAGGGCGCGCAGCGACGGGGCGACAGGTGAGACACTCATGGCGGCAACATCCGGAACACGTGAAAAGGTGAAATTACGGCTTGTGGGTGGGCAGTATACTGGCCGCCACGCCCTTGCGTGTTCGCCAGTGCCGCGGCATGCGCTGCTCACCGCCACGGTCGCGTGGCCCCGCGGGTGTTCCGCTGATATTCCGCAGCGGCGGGTTGTCTCGCGCCAGTCGACGCGTACCGCCCTGCACCTGCCGGCCCACGCGCACCGATGCGTTCCCCGGGGTTTCATCCACGCTCATCGTACCGCCTGCCGATGCCCGCTCCTGCCATGCCTGGCCCCGTCGATGTCCCTGCCGCGAAGGCGCCGCCACTGACCCTGCTCGCCCGGCTGGGCGTGCTGGCGCGGCGCTGGCTGCAGGTCGCAGGCCGGCATGCGTTTCCGGACAATTGCCGGCTATGCGGCATGCTCGGCACGGAAACGGTCTGCGCGCTATGCCAGGGCAGCATCCTGCAGCCGGCCCACCGTTGCATGCAGTGCGCGCTGCCGCTCGCGACCAAGGCATTGCGCTGTGGCGCCTGCCTGCGGGACACGCCGCCCTATGCGCGTACTATCACGCTCGGCGACTATGCGTCGCCGCAGGCCGAACTGGTCATCGCGTTGAAATACCGTGCCGAGCTGCCGGTCGCGCGCTGGCTGGCACAGCAGTTGGCCAGTGCGGTACGGCACGAACTCGCGCCGGCGGAGCGTCCGACGCTGCTGCTGCCCGTGCCGCTTTCGCGCCGCCGCCTGCAGGCACGCGGCTTCAACCAGGCATGGGAGATCACGCGCCATCTAGCCGCGGCGCTCGAATGCGCTGCCCATCCCGTGGTGCTGCAACGCAGCCGCGATACGACACCCCAGCCCGGACTTTCACTGCGGGACCGACGCGCCAACCTGCGAAATGCCTTCACACTGCATCCGCCGGAGGCGATCCGCGGCCTGCATGTCGGACTGGTCGATGATGTCATGACAAGCGGCGCGACCCTGCACGCCGCCGCCCGCCTGCTGATGCGCCACGGCGCGGCGCGCGTCACTCTGCTCGTGGCGCTGCGCACGCCGCGCTGACGAAGCGCACCCGCGCTCCTCGTCCAGGTGCCCCTCCCCCAAAAAGGGGGCACATTCAGGCGCTTCGCCCTCTTCCCGGCAAGCCGTCCGTTCGCCTACAGTAGCGGACGGGCAGATTGCCGGACACGCAGGAACCGCAAGCTAACCCTGTCCGCCTGCCTCGCGCGTTCATTGCACGTCATCCATCGGTGTCGTCAACCGGCCGCATCGCGCTTCCTTTTCAGGAACCCTTTTCATGAAATCTGCCGCACTGCTGTTGCTCACTGCCGCTCTCGCGGCTGTCCTGCAAGCCTCGCCTGCCCATGCCTGC
>DATLHT010000412.1:0-2801 GCA_035539795.1 Burkholderiaceae bacterium | reverse complement strand
GTAGACGTCCGTCGCATTTCCTGAGAGCGTCATGAAAGCATTCACCGTCCACAAGGGCCTGGTCGCGCCGCTGGATCGCGCCAACGTCGACACCGACGCGATCATCCCGAAGCAGTTCCTGAAGTCGATCAAGCGCACGGGCTTCGGCCCGAACCTGTTCGACGAATGGCGCTACAAGGACGTCGGCCAGCCCGGCCAGGACAACAGCAAGCGCCCGCTGAACCCGGACTTCGTGCTGAACCAGCAGCGCTACCAGGGCGCGAGCATCCTGCTGGCACGCAACAACTTCGGCTGCGGCAGCTCGCGCGAGCACGCGCCGTGGGCGCTTACGCAATATGGCTTCCGCGCCATCATTGCGCCGAGCTTCGCCGATATTTTCTTCAACAACAGCTACAAGAATGGACTGCTGCCGATCGTGTTGAGCGAGCAGCAGGTCGATCACCTGTTCAACGAGACGTTTGCGTTTGCCGGCTACCGCGTGACCATCGATCTCGAGCGTCAGTGCGTGGTCGCGGCAGATGGTACGGAGTACAGCTTCGATATCGCACCGTTCCGCAAGTACTGCATGGTGAACGGCTTCGACGACATCGGCCTGACACTGCGCTACGCCGACAAAATCAAAGCCTACGAGGCCGAGCGCCTTGCCAAGATGCCCTGGCTGGGGCACCGCCTGGTTCGTTGATCACTTTTTTGCAGGAAGCTTCATGAAAATCGCAGTGTTGCCGGGTGACGGCATTGGTCCTGAAATCGTCGCCGAAGCCGTCAAGGTACTGAACGCGCTGGGCGAGTCGTTCGCGATGGAAACCGCGCCCGTGGGCGGTGCAGGTTACGAGGCCGAAGGCCATCCCCTGCCGGAGGGTACGCTCAAGCTGGCCAAGGAAGCCGACGCCATTCTGTTCGGCGCAGTGGGCGACTGGAAGTACGATTCGCTGGCGCGCGAGCTGCGTCCGGAACAGGCCATCCTCGGCCTGCGCAAGCACCTGCAGCTGTTTGCCAATTTCCGCCCGGCCATCTGCTATCCCGAACTGACGGCAGCCTCCAGCCTCAAGCCCGAGATCGTGGCGGGTCTCGACATCCTGATCATCCGTGAACTGAACGGCGATATCTATTTCGGCCAGCCGCGCGGCGTGCGCACGGCGACCGATGGCTGGTTCCCGGGCAGCCGCGAAGGTTTCGATACGATGCGCTACAGCGAGCCGGAAATCCGCCGGATCGCCCATGTGGCGTTCCAGGCCGCTGCCAAGCGCGGCAAGAAACTGTGCAGCGTCGACAAGGCCAATGTGCTCGAGACGTTCCAGTTCTGGAAGGACGTGGTCATCGACGTGCACAAGGAATACCCGGAAGTCGAACTGACGCACATGTATGTCGATAACGCCGCCATGCAACTGGTAAAGGCCCCGAAAAACTTCGACGTGATCGTCACCGGCAACATGTTCGGCGACATCCTGTCCGACGAGGCCGCGATGCTGACTGGTTCGATCGGCATGCTGCCATCGGCCTCGCTCGACGCGAACAACAAGGGCCTGTACGAGCCGTCGCATGGCTCGGCCCCGGACATCGCCGGCAAGGGCGTGGCCAATCCGCTGGCGACCATCCTGTCGGCCGCGATGATGTTGCGCTATACGCTGAACCGCGCCGAGCAGGCCGATCGTATCGAGAATGCGGTCAAGAAGGTGCTGGCGCAGGGTTACCGCACAGGCGATATCCTCACGCCGGGCTGCAAGCAGGTGGGCACGCGCGAGATGGGCGAAGCCGTACTGGCTGCGCTCTAAGGCTGCAATCGATGCGGTCGGCTGGTTGCGGCGTTTTGGCCTGCAACCGCGCCGGCCGTGATCGCGTTTCTCCGAGTATCCGGTCGCCGCAAGCGTGCATGCACGGCCGAAAATCGTGTAAACTCGCTGACATGGTCCGCACCCCGGTTTTTTCCCGTCCCGCTTTCGCCCGTCTCGCAACGGCTGGCGTGACGGCGCGCGGCCATGTCTCGATTGCGACGACGATTAAAACCATTACCAAGAAAGCGATTACCCGCTAATCGTCCGTCGTGCCCGCAAAATCTTCCCCGGGCGGACACGCCGGGCGAAAAGTGCGGGGAAGTTCATTCATCTGAGGTGAATCATGTTAGTAGGTCTCGTGGGTTGGCGCGGGATGGTCGGCAGTGTTCTCATGCAACGCATGCAGGAAGAGGGCGATTTCGACCATATCGAACCGGTATTCTTCAGCACCAGCAATGCTGGCGGCAATGTTCCCCAGATTGGCGGCAAGACTGTCACCAAGAACGAGACCAAGCTGCAGGACGCCAACGATATCGAAGCGCTCAAGCGCTGCGACGTGATTCTGACCGCGCAGGGCGGTGACTACACCACGGCTGTCTTCCCCAAGCTGCGGGCGGCGGGCTGGAACGGCTACTGGATCGATGCCGCATCTTCGCTGCGCATGCAGGAAGATGCCGTGATCGTGCTCGATCCGGTCAACCAGCATGTCATCAAGGATGCACTGGCCAAGGGCACCAAGAACTACATCGGCGGCAACTGCACGGTCAGCTGCATGCTGATGGGCCTCGGCGGCCTGTTCGCCAACGACCTGGTCGAGTGGATGACGTCCATGACCTATCAGGCAGCCTCGGGTGGCGGTGCGCAGCACATGCGCGAGCTGCTGACCCAGTTCGGCACCACCTTGGCCCACGGATTGTGATCGGCCAGCATGCCGGTGATCTCGTCAAGCGGCACATCCTTGCGCAGCTTGATGGTCAGCGCCTGCGAGTGGCAGCGCATGGCGCCGATGCGCACGCACAGGCCATCGAC
>DATLHT010000411.1:0-9650 GCA_035539795.1 Burkholderiaceae bacterium | reverse complement strand
TACGGTCGAGGGCGCGTTCGAGCACCGGGTTGACCTTGTAGTCTTCGCACGGCGTACCGAACATCATGCGCATGAAGTTGCCGGTGTACGACAGGCTGTTCTGCGGATAGATGTACGGCTGGCCGATGTTGTACTTGTAGGACATCGCCACCAGGGTCGGCATCTTGGCGATCAGACGGATGGCCGAGATTTCACGCTGATGCGGATCGGCGATGTCCATGGCGTCGTGGTAGAACGCGCTCATGCCGCCCACCAGGCCCGTCAGCACAGCCATCGGGTGTGCGTCACGGCGGAAACCGCGCATGAACAGCTGCATCTGCTCGTGCACCATGGGGTGGTGCATGACGGTATCGACGAACTCTTCTTTCTGCTTGGCGTTCGGCAGCTCGCCCTTCAGCAGCAGGTAGCAGACTTCGAGGAAGTCGCAGTTCACGGCCAGTTGCTCGATCGGGTAGCCGCGATACAAAAGTTCACCTTTATCGCCATCGATATAGGTTATCTTCGAGTTGCACGAAGCCGTGGACATGAAACCCGGGTCATACGTGAACTTGCCGGTCTGACCGTACAGCTTCCGGATATCAATTACATCCGGCCCGACAGTGCCCTTGTACATGGGCATGTCAACGCTCGGCGTACCATCGGAAAACGATAGTGTGGCTTTCACTTCGGACGGCGTCATGTCTCGTTCCTTCTTCATGCTATTAATGTTTAAGGTCTGATACTCAGACTGAGCGCAGCTGTGTCAGCAACTTGCGGATCTCAGGAGTATCGAGGGGCGGCTCGAGTTGCTTGCGTTCAAGCAACAGGTCCATCAACTCGTAATCGGGCAGATCGAGTATTCGGTCGAGCGCTTCAATGTCCGTATCGGACAATTCGGTCTCGTAGCGGTTGAAGAACCGCTCGATGATCAGGTCGTTCTCCAGCAATCCGCGTCGCGCACGCCACCGCAACCGCGCGCGCTGGCGCGGATCCGACTGGTGCGAGAATCCCGGCGTACCGGGGACAACTGGTTCAGTCATGCATCTTCCTTGCAAACCCGTCGTCTGCGACGCACCTCACGGGTGACGCCCCAAGCAGCGGGTTTTTGCCATACAGCCTTCAGAGGCGCAATCAAAATGATGTCAAGCGGGGTTCTGGCTGATGCGGCAGCCGGACCGTGCAAACACACAGCCGGCGTGCCACGACGCCAGATTCACTTTGATCGCGCCGCCTCTCGGACCATCAGACCGCGCGGCGAACCATCAGCTCCTTGATCTTGCCGATGGCCTTGGTCGGGTTCAGTCCCTTCGGACACACATCCACGCAGTTCATGATGCTGTGGCAGCGGAACAGGCGGTATGGGTCTTCGAGGTTGTCCAGGCGCTCGCTGGTGGCTTCGTCGCGCGAGTCAGCGATGAAACGGTAGGCCTGCAGCAGGCCGGCCGGGCCGACGAACTTGTCCGGATTCCACCAGAACGACGGGCACGAAGTCGAGCAGCTGGCGCACAGAATGCATTCGTACAGACCGTCGAGCTCGTCACGTTCCTCGGGCGACTGCAGCCGCTCTTTCTCGGGCGGCGGGTTGTCGTTGATGAGGTACGGCTTGATCGAATTGTACTGCTTGAAGAACTGCGTCATGTCGACGATCAGGTCGCGCACCACAGGCAGGCCCGGCAGCGGGCGCAGCACGATCTTCTCGGGCAGCTCGCGCATGTTGGTCAGGCAGGCCAGACCATTCTTGCCGTTAATGTTCATGGCGTCCGAACCACACACGCCTTCACGGCAGGAGCGGCGGAAGGCGATGGTTTCGTCGAGCTTCTTCAGCTTGACCAGGGCGTCCAGCAGCATGCGCTCATGGCCGTCGAGCTCAAGCTCGTACGTTTGCATGCGCGGCGCGGAATCCTGATCGGGATCGTAACGATAAACTTCAAAGATACGTTTCATAATGTGATCTCTCCCACGCTTAGAAGGTACGGGCTTTCGGCGGGACGCTCTCAGCCGTCAGCGGCTGCATCTTGACCGGCTTGTACTCAAGACGGTTGCCTTCGCTGTACCACAGCGTGTGCTTCAACCAGTTTTCATCATCGCGGTTCGGCTTGTCGCTGTGGGCATGTGCACCACGCGACTCCTGACGGGCTGCGGCCGACACCATGGTGGCGTTGGCGACTTCGATCAGGTTGGCCACTTCCAGCGCCTCGACCCGTGCGGTGTTGAACACCTGCGACTTGTCCTTGAGGTGGATGTCGCCCACGCGCTTCGACACTTCGGCGATCTGCTTCACACCTTCATCCATCAGCGCCTGCGTGCGGAACACGCCAGCATGCGTCTGCATCGTGCGGCGGATGTCATTGGCGATGTCCTGGGCATATTCACCCGACGTCGAGCTGTCGAGCTTGCCAAGGCGGGCCAGCGTGAAATCAGCGGCATCGGCGGGCAGCGGCTTGTGCTCTTGCTGCTTGAGCGCGGTCGCCACGATGTGGTTGCCGGCGGCGCGGCCGAACACCACGAGGTCGAGCAGCGAGTTCGTGCCGAGGCGGTTGGCACCGTGCACCGAGACGCACGAGCATTCGCCGATGGCGTAGAAACCGTTGATGACTTCGTTCGGGTTGCCGTTCTTCGGCGCCACGACCTGACCGTGGATATTCGTCGGGATACCACCCATCTGGTAGTGGATGGTCGGCACGACGGGAATCGGTTCCTTGATGCAGTCCACGTTGGCGAACTTCAGGCCGATCTCGCGGATCGACGGCAGGCGCTTGTTGATGGTCTCCGCGCCCACGTGCGTCAGGTCGAGCAGCACGTAATCGCCGTTCGGACCACAGCCGCGGCCCTCCTTGATTTCCTGGTCCATCGAGCGCGACACGAAGTCGCGTGGCGCCAGATCCTTCAGCGTCGGGGCATAGCGTTCCATGAAGCGCTCGCCATCCTTGTTGCGCAGGATACCGCCTTCGCCGCGCACACCTTCGGTGATCAGCACGCCCGCGCCAGCCACGCCAGTCGGGTGGAACTGCCAGAACTCCATGTCTTCGAGCGGAATGCCAGCGCGCGCCGCCATGCCAAGACCGTCACCGGTATTGATGAAGGCGTTGGTGGAGGCGCCGTAGATGCGGCCTGCACCGCCCGTGGCGAACAGCGTGCACTTGGCTTCGAGAATGTAGACCTCGCCGGTTTCCATTTCGAGCGCGGTCACGCCGAGTACGTCGCCATCCGCATCGCGGATCAGGTCGAGCGCCATCCATTCGACGAAGAAGTGGGTCTTGGCGCGCACGTTGCGCTGGTACAGCGTATGCAGCAGCGCGTGACCGGTCCGGTCAGCCGCCGCGCAGGCACGCTGCACCGGCTTTTCACCGTAGTTGGCGGTGTGGCCGCCGAACGGACGCTGGTAGATGGTGCCATCGGGGTTGCGGTCGAACGGCATGCCGAAGTGCTCGAGCTCGTACACCACCTTGGGTGCTTCGCGGCACATGAATTCGATCGCATCCTGGTCGCCGAGCCAGTCGGAGCCCTTGATGGTGTCGTAGAAGTGATAGTGCCAGTTGTCTTCGCTCATATTGCCGAGCGAGGCACCAATACCGCCCTGCGCCGCCACGGTATGCGAGCGGGTCGGGAAAACCTTGGAGAGCACGGCCACGTTGAGGCCCGCTTCTGCCAACTGGAGCGAAGCGCGCATCCCTGCACCGCCGGCCCCGACGATCACCACGTCGAAACGACGACGCGGCAAGCCTGTCTTGACTGCGACCATGAATTACACCCTCCAGAGAATTTGTGCTGCGTAGCCCGCGCAACCGATGAGCCACAGGGCCGTCAATACTTGCAACGTCAAGCGGACAGCCATCGGCTTGACATAGTCCATCCAGATGTCGCGCACGCCGATCCAGGCGTGGTAGAGCAGCGCGAGAATCGACAGGAACGTCAGGATCTTCATCCACTGGTTGGCGAACAGGCCAGCCCAGCTTTCGTACGAGCGATCCGGTGCGATCAGGAACGACACCAGCAACACCACGGTATACACGGCCATGATGACCGCCGTGACCCGCTGGAACAGCCAGTCTTTCAGACCATAGTGCGCGCCGACGACCAGGCGCTTGGGACCAATATTGTTATGTGCCATGTCGTATTCCTCAGAACAGGCCGAACAGCTTCAGGCCGCAGGCTGCTGTCAGGAGCAGGCTGACGATCAGGACGGTCACGGCGGACTTGGCCGACTTCTCTTTTTCGATGCCGACGTGCATGTCCAGCAACAGGAAGCGGATACCGGCGCAGAAATGATGCAGATAGCCCCAGATCAGGGCCAGCACCACCAGTTTCACGAAGCCATGCGACAGCAGGTCCGAAAACTTGGCGAAGCTGAGCTCGGAAGTCAGGCTCAGTTCGAACAGGTACAGAATGAATGGAAGAAGAAGGAACAGGAGTGCACCGCTCACGCGATGCAAAATGGATACCTTGCCGGCCCAGGGCAACCGGTAACGCGCAAGCTGCGTTACGTGGATGTTCCGGAACTCCGGCCTGGCTTTCTTGGCGGCTTCTGCCATGCTAGACCCCATGTGCGTGTGACAAAAACAAAACAGCTCTGCGCAAAACCTGACGATTTTACCGCGTAATGGCGCGCTGCACCATGACCCGGCTCGCCTTTATCGGGCGCTCGCCCGGCCTTGCCCAGCGCTCAACTCAAATCGTTCTGGTAAAAGTGGTGCGCGGTCACGTATAACCCGCGCCGCACCTCGACCGGCCGATCCCCAAACGTAAACGATACGCGCTCCACCGACAGCAGCGGCGCGCCCTCTTCGACCGAGAGGATGGCAGCGGTTGCGGCATCGGCCGCCACTGCCCGGATCTTTTCCTTGGCCCGGATCATGCGCGTCCCGAATTCGCCCTCGAACAGGGCGTACATGGGACCTTTCCACTCCGTCAGGCGCTCCGCGGTCAAGCCCTTGAAGGCAGCCCCCGGCAACCAGATCTCGTCGAGCACGATCGGTTCGCCGGAAAAAAACTGCACGCGCCGGATCTGTACCACGCTGTCGCCCGTCTTCAGGTCGAGCAGACGGGCAATCTCGGCGGGCGCACGCGTACGCTTGCACTCCAGCACGGAGTTCTTCGGGTAGTGGATTTCGCCTTCGTCGGGGTGCAGGCGCAGGAAACGGAACTGCACGCCATATTCATGATGCGTGGTCACGAACGTACCCTTGCCCTGCCGGCGCATCACCAGATTCTCCGACGCCAGCTCGTCGATGGCCTTGCGGACGGTTCCCTGGCTCACCTTGTAGCGGCTGGCCAGCTCCATTTCGCTGGGAATCATTTCGCCGGGCTTCCACTCACCCGACTGCAGGCTTTGCGTGATCAACTGCTTGATCTGCTGATACAGCGGGCTAAACGTCGGTGACGCGCCGCTGGCAGCCACCGCGCTCCCCGCCGCCGGGGCAAGCGCCGCGGATTCGCCGTTGCCGCCGGGTTCGGCGGCAGAAGACGGGGGTTGGGTGACATTCGACATGCCGGGATTTGACCACAGATCGGCCCCGTGCGTCCACTCACCCATGAAACATCTTATGTCTTATATAAGACAGAAGATGTTTGACTTTACAGGGCCTGCCGCCTACACTCGCGCAGGATCCTGCATGGGCGGGGACCGGCACCCGATGTGGCGCATCTTCCGGCACATCGTCAGCAAGGCTGGTGACATACCTGCGCGTACCTGCGTTTTACCCCTTCTGCGCCGCCCCGTCCCGCACTACACTAACGGTCTGCCGCAGATCGTGCGAAAACCGCGCGTCGCCGAGTTCGCTCCGACGTCGCAGGCAACGTCACCCGCAGCAAAACCGTCATTGAAGCCCAGCATGATGAAGACATCTTTGAGACTTCATCATGCCGGGCATCGATCCACTAGAGGCGCTATCAAAATGAAGCGCGGCAGTTCTGGCTCGCCCGAGAGGCCCGCCGGCCAGGCCCTGGCCAGCCCGGACCACGTGGTACCAGAAGCATTTTGATAGCGCCTCGTACTCTACCTACCTGATTGGAGATTTATCCATGGCAAAAGCCCCAATGCGTGTCGCGGTCACTGGCGCGGCCGGTCAAATCGGTTACTCCCTCCTGTTCCGTATCGCCAACGGGGACATGCTGGGCAAGGATCAGCCCGTCATCCTGCAACTGCTGGACCTGACCCAGGCCCTGCCCGCCGTAAAGGGCGTGGTCATGGAGCTCGACGATTGCGCCTTCCCGCTGCTGGCTGGCGTGGTCATCACCGACGATCCCAAGGTCGCCTTCAAGGATGCCGACGTGGCCCTGCTGGTTGGCGCCCGTCCGCGTAGCAAGGGCATGGAGCGCAAGGACCTGCTCGAAGCCAACGCCCAGATCTTCACCGTGCAGGGCAAGGCCCTGGACGAAGTCGCCAGCCGCGACGTCAAGGTGCTGGTGGTCGGCAACCCGGCCAACACCAATGCCTACATCACCATGAAGTCGGCCCCGAGCCTGCCGAAGCAGAACTTCACCGCCATGCTGCGCCTGGACCACAACCGTGCCCTGTCGCAGGTCGCCGCCAAGATCGGCAAGCCGGTGTCGTCGATCGAGAAGCTGTTCGTGTGGGGCAACCACAGCCCGACCATGTACGCCGACTACCGCTTCGCCACCGTCGACGGCAAGAGCGTCAAGGACATGATCAACGACCAGGTATGGAACAACGACGTGTTCCAGCCGACCGTCGGCAAGCGCGGCGCTGCCATCATCGAGGCGCGTGGCCTGTCATCGGCTGCCTCGGCTGCCAACGCCGCCATCGACCACGTGCATGACTGGGTGCTGGGCACCAACGGCAAGATCGTGACGATGGGCATTCCGTCGGACGGTTCGTACGACATTCCGGAAGACGTGATTTTCGGTTTCCCCGTCACCTGCGCCAACGGCAAGTACGAAATGGTCAAGGGCCTGGACGTCGACGCCTACAGCCGCGAGAAGATCAACGTCACGCTCAACGAGCTGATGGAAGAGCGCGAAGGCGTGAAGCACCTGGTGGGCTGATCCCCGCGGATCGATCCCCTGTCCGCCGGCCGGCGCTACCCGGCCAGCCGGTGGAAATCAAGGCTGCGGCGCATCCGCCGCAGCCTGTTCTACCGAGAGATGATGAGCAACGTGCATCCTTCCGAGGTCTTGTTCGAGGGCGAAGCGACACCGGTCCAGCTACCGGTCTGCGATCACTATGCCGGCTCCGAGAAGCTGATGGTGAAATCGCTTGCCCTGCAACAAGCGCTTGGCCCGGTATTCGACGTCACCTTCGATTGCGAGGATGGCGCAGCCGTCGGCGCAGAAGAAGCGCATGCGAGGCTTGCAGCCCGTCTGATCAACAGCGATGCCAACCAGTTCAACCGGGTTGGCGTACGCGTCCATGATCCCCGGCATCCCGCCTGGGAACAGGACATCGCCATCCTGGTCCGCCGGGCCGGCGCACGCTTGGCCTACATCACCGTGCCCAAGGTCACCGATGTCGTCGAGGTCGCGCGCGTCACGGATGCCGTCAACCAGATGGCCCGCACCGCCGGCATCGCCAGGCACATCCCGATTCACGTTCTCATCGAAACGCACGCCGCGCTGGCCCAGGCATCCGTCATCGCCAGCCTCGTGCAGGTCGAATGTCTGAGCTTCGGCCTGATGGATTTCGTATCCGCGCACCATGGCGCCATTCCGGCCAGCGCCATGGGCTCGCCGGGACAGTTCGAGCACCCGCTGGTACGCCGCGCCATGCTCGAGATTTCCGCCGCCTGCCATGCGCATGGCAAGGTGCCGTCGCATAACGTCAGCACCGCCATCGCCAACCCGGGCGAAGCTGGCGACGATGCCCGTCGGGCCCGCAACGAATTCGGCTACCTGCGCAAGTGGAGCATCCATCCGGCACAGATCGAACCGATTGTCGCTGCATTCCGGCCCGGCATGGAGGAAATTGCCGAGGCCAGCGCCATCCTGCTCGCCGCGCAAGATACCCGCTGGGGTCCGATCCAGCATGCCGGCAAGCTCCATGACCGCGCCAGCTATCGCTACTACTGGTCGGTGCTGCAACGCGCACACGCCACAGGAGCAGACATTCCCACCTCTGCTCGAACACGTTTTTTCGAGTAATGGCGGCTTCCCAATGCAGCGCAGATACGATGCCCGTCAACTGGACACATCTCACACTAAATCTGTGAAAATACCGTCCCGTGCCGCCCCTCTACAAAGGACATACATGAAACAGCTCGCTCTCCTGACTGCCTGTATCAGCGCCCTGGCGTTCGC
Organism: Burkholderiaceae bacterium; assembly: GCA_035539795.1. Taxonomy (GTDB): domain Bacteria; phylum Pseudomonadota; class Gammaproteobacteria; order Burkholderiales; family Burkholderiaceae; genus Imbroritus. The sequence continues at coordinate 1,418 of DATLHT010000411.1, read as the reverse complement.
GCCGCTGGCCTCCGCCCAAACTGCACCAAAGGCGCCGGCCAAGCCGGCGGTACAGAAGGCGGCACAAAAGAAACCGGCCGCGCGCAAGACCACGCGCGCCAAGACCGCCGCTGCCGGCGGTGCCGCAGCTGCCGCAGCCGTGCCGCAGGGCATCAAGTGGGATTGCGAGCTTGGCAATCACCTGTATATCGACGGTGACATGCCGCGCGCCGAAGTGATCACGCTCAACTGGAAAGGCGCCAACCACAAGCTGCCGCGCCAGACCACTGTTACCGGCGCAGACCGTTACTACGACCCGCACAGCGGTCTCGACCTGGTGGTGATCCCATCGAAAGCCATGTTGTTCGACAAGAAGGCCGGCCAACGCCTGACCGACGAATGCCAGACGGAGGCGATGCGCGCTGGAGAAGCCGCCCCGACGCAAGCGGGGGCGCTGCGTGCGCCGGTCGTGGCACCGCTGCTGATCCCGCCGAAGAACTGAACCGCATCCAAAGGCTGCAGCCAAGCATGCCGCGCATGGCGTCACACGACGTGGCCGGCAGCCAATGTGTGCTGATAAGTGTGTATGTAGTAACCAAGCATAAGCTGAGAATTAGCTGAGAATCGGACCACCAGTCCGTCTGCCCTGACTGGTGGCGCCAACATGAAACTGAACTTCCGTATGGAGTCCTGCAATGCCCCACAATCTTCATAAAACTTTCAAAGAATTCAAGATCAACGGTTCGCGTACCGGCAAGTTCTATTCGCTGCCGCAGCTCGGCAAGGAACTCGGCGTCAAGGTCGAGCGTCTGCCGGTGTCGATCCGGGTGGTACTGGAATCGGTGCTGCGCAACTGCGATGGCAAGAAGGTGAACGAAGACCACGTGCGCCAGCTGGCTAACTGGAAGCCGAACGCAGAACGCACCGACGAAATCCCCTTCGTCGTGGCCCGCGTGGTGCTGCAGGATTTCACTGGCGTGCCGCTGCTCGCCGACCTCGCCGCCATGCGTAACGTTGCCGGCAAGATGGGTCAGAACCCCAAGAAGATCGAGCCGCTGGTGCCGGTGGACCTGGTCGTCGACCACTCCGTGCAGATCGACCACTTCCGCGAGAAGAAGGCGCTCGACCTGAACATGAAGCTGGAATTCCAGCGCAACAACGAACGCTACCAGTTCATGAAGTGGGGCATGCAGGCCTTCGATACCTTCGGCGTGGTCCAGCCGGGCTTCGGCATTGTCCACCAGGTCAACCTCGAGTACCTGGCGCGCGGCGTGCACAAGACGCCGGAGAACGTCTACTACCCGGACACGCTCGTCGGCACCGATAGCCACACGACGATGATCAACGGCATCGGCGTGGTGGGTTGGGGCGTCGGCGGCATCGAGGCCGAGGCCGGCATGCTCGGCCAGCCGCAGTACATGCTGACGCCCCAACCCACC
>DATLHT010000410.1:0-3470 GCA_035539795.1 Burkholderiaceae bacterium | reverse complement strand
CGTCCACTCCATCGGATGGATGTGCGGTACCCTGCGACGCGCCCTCTGGTATGCCCTGTTCGGCGACCACGAATGCGACCGCGTACTCACGCTCGTCGGTGAGCGTGACGTGGAAGGTGAGGCCGCGCGCCCGCGCCCATGCCTCCAGTTCGCCGTTGCAGCGGACCACCGGCTTGCCGGATGGATCGTTGAGTATCTGCACGGCGCGCCATGTCATGGGCCAGTGCATGCCGAGGCCGATGGCCTTGGAAAAAGCTTCCTTGGCCGCGAACCGGGTCGCCAGAAAGGCCAGTCCGCGGGCCGGCACGCGTGCGCGACGCGCATGGTAGACCGCCAGTTCCTGCGGGCCCAGCACCTTCTCTGCAAAACGCCCGCGCGTGCGTTCCATCACGCCCGTCACGCGGTCAATCTGCAGGATATCGGTGCCGATGCCGTAGATCATCAGGCTGGCCGCCCGGCAGCGGCCAGCGCGGACAGGCGCGCGGCCACCATGATAGCTTTCATCTCGCGCACCGCGTTCTGCCAGCCGGCGAACACGGCATGCGCGACGATGGCATGGCCGATATTGAGTTCATGGATACCCGTCAGAGCTGCGATAGGCTGCACATTGGTATAGTGCAGGCCGTGGCCGGCATTCACGCGCAAGCCCAGGCGCACGCCCTCGTCCACGGCATGGGCGATGCGCGCCAACTCGCTCGCTGTTTCCTCCACGGATTCTGCATCGGCATAACGGCCGGTGTGCAGCTCGACGACCGGCGCACCACACGCTTGCGCGGCCTGCAACTGTGCCGCATCGGGATCGATGAACAGCGATACGCGGATCCCGGCATCGGCGAGTTGGCGGCATGCAGCTTGCACACGCTCGAAATTGCCGGCCACGTCGAGTCCGCCCTCGGTGGTGACTTCCTGGCGGCGCTCCGGCACCAGGCACACATCCTGCGGACCGATGCGGCAGGCGATGTCGAGCATCTCCTGCGTCACTGCGCACTCGAGATTCATGCGTGTGCGCAGCAGCGGCCGTAGTGCGGCCACGTCGGCATCGCGGATATGGCGGCGGTCCTCGCGCAGATGCAGGGTAATCAGGTCCGCACCGGCCTCCTCGGCCTGCAGCGCGCCCTGCACGGGATCGGGATAGGTCGTGCCGCGCGCATTGCGCAACGTGGCGATATGGTCGATGTTGACCCCGAGGTCGATGACGCCGGGCGAAGCATGAAAAATCATAGATTGTGCAAGTCGATCAGGATCTGGCGCGTCTTCAGGACGGCGCCATTCAGATAATAATCCAACAGGAAGCGCATCAGCATACGACTCTGCGTGGCCGATACCGGTCGCGAGAAATCGTTGGCCGTCATATCGAGCAGGGTCTGCCCCTTGACCACCGGCCAGGCGGCGGGGGCATCCTGCCCCGCGAGCCGCACGCCCTGCTCCGGATCGTAGACATACTCGCCCTCGGGCTCGACCAGCGCGCGGTTGGCGCACCGGTCGAAGCGCACGGCATAGCCCGTCTCCTGCAGCAGCACACGCTCGAAGCTGCGCAGCGCAAATGCAGCACGATCACCCTGCCCCAGCCGCGCCAGTGTTTCAGTGTATTGCGCGAACAGCACGGGATGCGGATCCTCGCGCGCGCAAAACTTGATGAGCAATTCATTCAGGTAGAACCCACTGATCAAGGCTTCACCTGCCAACGGGAGCATGCCGCCCACCCATTCGGCCTTGGTCAGCGTGCGCAGTTCGGCGCGGCCGCTCCATGACAGCAACAGCGGCTGGAAGGTCTGGAGCACGCCGCGCAGGGCCGAGTGCGGACGTTTGGCGCCCTTTGCGACCAGCGCGAGCCGGCCATGATCGCGCGTGAGCACGTCGACGATCAGGCTGGTTTCGCGATACGGATAGGCGTGCAGCACGAAGCCCGGCTGATGCTGGATGCGCAACTCGCTGCGCGGGGGCGTCCGGCGACCGGCTTCCACTGCCGCGGTACCTTCCGTTGCAGCACCTTCGCTCAATTCATGCGCCGGTTCCTTCGCCGGTTCACTCATACCCGTAGGCGCGCAGTCCCGCTTCGTTGTCGGCCCAGCCGCTCTTCACCTTGATCCAGACTTCCAGGTAGACCTTGCTGTCGAACAGCTTTTCCATATCGAGCCGGGCTTCGGTGGAAATCTGCTTGAGGCGCGTGCCCTTGTTGCCGATGATCATGGCCTTGTGCGCATCGCGCTCGACCAGGATGGTGCAGAAGACACGTCGCAGATTGCCGGTGGTTTCGAATTTGTCGATGACCACGGTGCTGGTATAGGGCAGTTCGTCGCCAGTCCAGCGAAATACCTTTTCGCGCAGGATCTCGGAAGCCATGAAGCGCTCGCTGCGGTCCGTCATAGCATCCGCATCGTAGATCGGTTCGCCTTCCGGCAGGTAGGCGCGCACGATCCCCAGCAGGCGGGCGATATGATCGCGGCTCTTGGCCGACATCGGCACGGTCTCGCGGAACGGATACACGCCAGCGACCTTCTGCAGGAACGGAAACATGACGCGGTCACGCGTCTCGCCTTCGAGACGGTCAAGCTTGTTGACGATCAGCAGTACCGGCGTGTTTTTTGGCAGCAAGGCCAGCACTTTCTCGTCATCTGCACCGAAGCGCCCGGCCTCGATGACGAACAGCACCACATCGACAGAGGACAGCGTCGACGTCACCGCGCGGTTCAGCGAACGATTCAAAGCCGTTGCGTGCTGCGTCTGAAAGCCCGGGGTATCGACGAAGACGAACTGCGCGTCGTCCGTGGTCTGGATGCCGGTAATGCGGTGCCGCGTGGTCTGGGCCTTGCGCGAGGTGATGCTGATTTTCTGTCCCACCAGGGCATTCATCAACGTCGACTTGCCGACATTGGGGCGGCCCACGATGGCGACGGTGCCACAGCGGAATGCCGGGCCATCGGCCGGCGTGGTATCCGCGGGATTGCCGGCACCTGCCGGCGGTTGTTGATCGGTCATTCCTTGAGCCTGAGAGACAGTTGCGGGTCTTGCGGTGCCGGCTGCTTGCGCGTCTTGCCAGTACGTTCGGTACGGCTGCGCTTGAGCAGCTGCGGTACGAGGCGGTGCGCCTCATCGAGCGCCAGCTTGGCGGCCGCCTGTTCAGCCGCACGGCGCGACGCGCCAGTGCCGAAGACGTGGATCTCCAGCTTGGGAATCAGGCATTCGACCTCGAACTGCTGGTTATGCGCTGCGCCGTGGGTGGCCACGACGTTGTAGGTCGGCAGCGCGATCTTGTGCCCCTGCAGGTATTCCTGCAGCAGCGTCTTGGCATCCTTGCCGAGCGTGCGCGGATCGACCTGTTCGAGAATCGGGATGTACAGCTTGCGGATCAGCGTGCGTGCGGCGTCAAAGCCACCATCGAGAAACACAGCGCCGAACACGGCTTCCAGCGCGTCGGCGAGGATCGACGGACGGCGAAAGCCACCGCTGCGCAACTCGCCTTCGCCGAG
>DATLHT010000409.1:0-7961 GCA_035539795.1 Burkholderiaceae bacterium | reverse complement strand
GACTGATACGCTCGAAAACAAGAAAGGGTTCCGGTGCCACTCAGGCACCGGAACCACACGACGAAACTCCGGAAACTGCGCTCAGAAGCGGTACGTCACACCCACGCCAGCGGTGATTGGATTCAGATCGACCTTGCCGACCTCGACGCCGCCGACGTGCACATCGGTATTCATCTGCACATACTTCACATCGACATTGACACCCCAGTGCTTGTCGATCATGTAGTCAAAACCTGCCTGCGCCACGAAACCAATACTCGAACGATCGACCGAAGCGGCACCATTCAGGATATTGCTGCGCTTCGAGAACAACGTGTAGTTCACACCCGCGCCGAGATACGGCTTGAACGCCCCGAATTGCGTGAAGTGATACTGCACCAGCAACGAGGGCGGCAGCGCGCGGATCTTACCTTCCTTGGCGCCACCGACGTCGATGTCGATACTCTGCGGCGTGGTCAGAACCAGTTCCGCGGCGATGTTCGGCGTAAAGAAATAGCTGATGTCGACTTCCGGAATCCAGCGGCTCTTGGCGTCCACACGCGTGGTGCCGCCCAGCGGCAGACCATCGGCCTGGCCATTGTGGAAATCGAGATAGACGGCGCGGGCCCGCACCATCCAAGGATTCTCGTCCGCATGCGCCGCACCGGCGGCGGACAGCAGGCCAAGTGCGGCCAGGGCAACAGCAATCGTGTTCTTCATCAGCATTGGGCACTCCCGTTAATTCCCTTATTGTTGTAGGGATATTAACGGGCGGCCCTGCCGTGCATATTGACCGGGATCAAGCGCCGGGTCGCGGCAATTTGACGGAGATCAAGCCTGTATGCGGGTTCCAGCCGGAGGCAGAAGAAAGCGTACCGGGCACTCCCACGCCGTGGCACGCTTGCTGCTGCGAGGCGTCAGTCGGCGCGGATATTCGCCGTCTGAGCAATCTTGCGCAGCCGTTCGATATCCGCCATGACACGCGGCCGGTACTCCGAGGCCGGCGCATACTCCGGTTCGAAACCGTTGGCGATCATGCCCTGCTGCAGCTTGGCGTCCTTCATGGCCGTGGCGACCGCGGCTTCGAGCGTCTGGCGCACCGGCGCCGGTACGCCCTTGGGGGCGACGATCACGAAGGTCGTGGAGAACACAACGCTGGGATAGCCGCTTTCCGCCACGGTCGGCACCTGGGGCAGCAGCTGCGAACGCGCGGCGCTGGTCACGGCCAGCGCCTTGACCTTGCCGGCCTTGACCTGCGGCACGGCAGCCACCACAGTATCGACCGACAGTGGCACCTGGTTGCCGATCAGGTCCGACATGGCCGGCGAACTCCCTTTGTACGGCACATGCAGCAGGTCCATGCCGGTGGCCGCCTTGATCATCTCGCCAGCGAACTGGGAGGTAGTACCGGCGCCGAACGAGGCATATGACATGCCGCCCGGACGCGCTTTCACCTCTTCCACCAGCTGCGGCAGCGTATTGGCCTTGACTGCCGGATTGGCCAGCAGGATCAGGGCGGTGGAGCCGACGTAGCCGATTGCATCGAAGCTCTTGATCGGGTCATACGGCAGGCGCGAGTAGGTGACGGCGTTCACCGAGAACGTGCTGTTGCCGCTCAGCAGCAGCGTGTAGCCGTCGGGCGCCGACTTGGCGACGAAATCCGCGCCGACGATGGTGCCAGCGCCGGGCTTGTTCTCGACTACCACAGACTGGCCGAGCACTTCGCCCAGCTTGCGGGCTACCAGCCGCCCGAGCACATCGGTCGAACCGCCTGGCGTAAACGGCACCACGAGGCGCACCGGCTTGTCCGGAAACGGCTGGGCCTGCGCGGGCGCGACGCCCATGCAGGTCAGCGAGGCCAAGGCCCCGGCCATCATGCCCAGCCGCCACTTGAAACCCACAGCACAACGTTTTGCAGTCATATGTTGTTCCCCCAGAGAGATGTCATGGTACGGAGCGGACGCCGCGCGGCACTACAGCGCAGGCCGCCGCTGGCCGATCGGATTGGCCTGTTCGAACATCTGCGCAAACTCCAGCAGGCGGCGTTCGTCGCGATAGCGGCCGACGATCTGCACGCCGACCGGGAGGCCGTCGTCAGTAAACGAACAGGGGATGGAAATGGCCGGATGGCCGGTGACGGTGAGACGGTAGCAGGAACGCATCCAGCCGATGTAGTGAGGCATGTCAATGCCTGCGATGCGGGTCGGGTACTCGGTATCCACGTCGAAGGGCACGACCTGCGAGACCGGTGCAATCAGGAAGTCGTAGTCACGCAGCAGGGCCTGCATGCGCAGGAACATCTGGTTGCGCGCCCGCTCGGCCTCGATGATGGCGAGACCGCTCTGGGTCAGGCCAAGGTCGATGTTCCAGCGCACCGTGTCCTTCATCACGTCACCACGCTCCGCGCGCACCGTGCCGTAGTTGGTGGCGAAGGCAAGAGCGCGCATGACCTCGAAGGCATGATCCGCGCCGCTGAAATCCGGTTCGGCCTCGTCGATGACGCAGCCGAGCGCCTCGCAATGGCGTACGGCGTCCTTGAGCGCCGCCTGGACCGCCGGCTCATATGGCAGACCGCCCAGCGTCGGGCTCACGGCGATGCGCAGCCCCTTGCAGTCGACCGGGGCGAGCGGCGAGAACTCCGTCGGCGAGGCCGGAATGGCAAACGGGTCGCCGGGTGCGGCATCGGCCAAGACCGACAGCATCAAGGCGACATCGGCCACGGTCCGCGCCATCGGACCACCAACCGTCATGGTATTGAAGGCGAAACCGCTGGGCGTCATCGGCACGCGTCCGAGCGAGGGCCGCAAGCCCACGACATTGCAGAAACTGGCCGGATTGCGCAGCGAACCGCCCATGTCGGTCCCATCCGCCAGCGCCACCAGGCCGGCCGCCAGCGCAGCCGTTCCGCCGCCGCTGCTGCCACCGGCCGAGACGTCGAGGCGATAGGGATTGCGCGTTACGCCGAACACGGCATTGAATGTATGCGAGCCGGCGCCGAACTCCGGCAGGTTGGTCTTGCCGAGCGTGATGGCGCCCGCCGCCTTCTGGCGCGCCACCACGACACTGTCCTGCGTCGGCACGTTATCGCGATACACCGCCGAGCCGAAGGTGGTACGCACACCGGCCGTCAGGAACGAGTCCTTGTGCGCCACAGGTACGCCACACAGCGCGCCGGGCTCCGCACCGCGCGCCAGCGCAGCGTCCATGGCATCGGCTTCGATGAGGGCCTGCTCGTAGGTATCGGTGATGATCGCGTTGATCGCGGGATTGAGCCGTTCGGCGCGTGCCACATGCGCCGCCGTCAGTTCACGCACGCTGAGACGGCGGTCGCGCACGGCCTGCACCATGGCCGTGGCGCTGAGATAGCAGAGGTCTTCCATACAACAGGAGTCCGGCAAGAAATTGAATCGTGGGCGTAACCATATCGCCCCCGGAACATCCCGCCGCGCACCGGCGCCAACCGCCGTGTGCAAAGCCCAACAGTTTCTTGCGCATGTTGCACTGCGTTTTTGCACGGCACATGCGCAGCCGCGCGCACGATCTTCCTCACCGCGGCGCCAAAGCCGGGATTTGCATGCCGTAAATGGCATGGACAGCGCATTTGTGCACCATGAGCGGTCAACACGGCGAGAAAGCAGCTTTCTAAAATTGGCAACGCTTGGCCGACTTTGTCTTAATATTCTGCAGGCAGGAAACATGGCATCGATATGCCTGCGGCCCTGTGCGCTGCTGGGCATATGATGCGCTGCCTGATCGTGCGCATGGTGGAGTTCTGGTGCCGCGCTGCCGCAGACGTGCCTCACGCGATAGTGCGGATCCCGCTTTCCGGGGCTACCCGCAGCCACGTACCAACCGAACCACGTATCTCTCATGAAACTGACCACGATCCACGCTGTCCCGCTGGCCTACTTTCTCGAAGTGGCCCAGTCAGGTTCATTGAGCGCTGCATCTGCCAATCTGCACGTTGCCGTCTCGGCCATCAGCCGGCAGGTCGCACGGCTCGAAGCGGATCTCGGTGTCATGCTGTTCGAGCGCGAATCGCGTGGCATGCGCCTGACCGAGGCGGGACGGGTGGTGCAGCAGTACGGGCGGCGCGCCTTTCTCGAGGCGCAGACGCTGCAGACCGAACTGCAGGGCGCGGGGAATCTCGATCACAGCACCGTGCGCATCGCCTGCACCGACGGCTTCGCGCGCGACTACATGCCCTACACCATGGCGCTGTTCCAGCGCCGCCATCCAGGCGTCGATTTCGTGCTCGAAGTCTGTGCGCCCGACCATGCCACGCAGATGGTGCGCGATGGCGTGGTCGATATTGCCCTCGCTTTCGTGGTCGCACCACAGGACGGCATCGAGGTGCTCTACTCGGAGATCGCGCCGATCTACGCCTATGTCGACCGCAAGCATCCGCTTGCCACGCTCAAGCGCGCGACGCTGCGCGAAGTGGCGGCCTATCCGCTGGTCGCGCCCACACCCGACAACTTCGTGCGCCGCCTGTTCGATCTGGCCTGTGGCGTCGAGGGTCTGCAGCCGCGCATCTTGCTCACCAGCAATTCGCTGAGCGCACTGGTCGGATACCAAGCCTATGCGGACGTGGTGTACCTGACGGGCTCACTCGCCGTGCGCAACAACCAGCGCGCCGAGCGCCGCGTGCTGGTGCCGATTGCCACCTCGGCCATGCAGCAGCGTGCCCTGCAGCTGCAGGCAATGGCCGGACGCAAGCTGTCGCCAGCGGTGCGGACCTTTGCGGAATTCCTGATCGAGGATATGGGCGGCCGACGGCGCAGCGTGCCGGTGCCGAAACCGCGGCTAGCGGGACGGTAAGACAGCACGTTGCGAGCGACGCCCAGCCGGTACGCGTGGCAACCGGAGAGCGCCACGTAGGCAACGCAATCAGGATGCCGTCATGGCATCCGCATCGCCCGCTACGACAGCCTGCCGGGCCTTCAGCGTCTGCAGGATATCCGGCACGATGCGGTGGATCTGCACGACGATATAGATCACGCCGAGCGGATCGCCATGGCTGCCCGCCGACGGCGGTCCGATCACGCGGATGGACGGGTGAGCGCCTGCGGGCGTCACCGCCCGGCAGTCTGCCGTTACCGCGAAACCCATCCCCGAGCTATCGAGCGTCAGCGTCTCCTGCGCCACGAGTGACGCGAGAAACGGATTGCGCTGATAGCCGGTCGTCGCATCCAGGCCCGTACAGTTGATGACCATGTCGAAGGCCTGCGTCGTCGTGCCGGTATCCGTCGTCAGCCGCACCCTGATCGGCCCTGCACCTGCCGATGCCTCGACATGGTCGAGGCGTGCCCGGGCGAATGTCACGAAGCCCGCGGCTTCTGCCTGGCGCACGAGCCGGTCATTGGGTGGCGGCGAGCGGAAGCGGTGCACGTCGTACCAGGCGCGCATGCGGCGCAGGAAGCGCTGCTTCTCCGCGATGGAGATTGCCGGCCAGATGCGCCAGACCGCGTCGCGCACCAGATCGAACGGCGCATACCAATCGCCACCTGCCGCGCGCGCCTTGCGGATCTCCGCACGCAGGGCGCGCGACACATCGGCCAGCCGGTAATCAGGCCCAAGCGCCTGGATAAAGGGGGGCAACTCGGCCATCACCCGGTCGAGCGGGCGCAGGCCATCGGACTCCACCGGCGCTGCACCGCAGATCGCCGGCGTTTGCGGCTGAGGCCGCAGCCCACGCCGCGATACCGCCGTGATCGCACCCGTGTGGCCCTGCCGTACCAGCGTCGACAGCACGTCGAGCGCGGTCAGGCCAGTGCCTACCACCAGCACGCGCGCATCGCGCGGCACCTCGCCCAGACGTGGCGTATTGAGCGGATTGGCGATGATGTGCGGATGCGCCACATGCTCGGGACGAAACGGCGGCAGCAGACGCGGCGGCGCGTTGCCGGTGGCGATGATCAGCATGTTCGCGTGCAGTGTTGTCCCGTCCTCGAGCACGACATCAACCGCGCCATCCTGACGTGGCGTTGCACCGACCGCACGGCCCCGCCGGTGCACAATGGTCGAACCAGTCTCGGCGTTGCATGCCTCGCGCGCCACCAGTTCGCCAACATACCGGCCGAAATCGCGGCGCCGCAGGAACACCTGGCCGCTCGGCAGCGTTGCATCCGGATCAGCCGCCAGCACGCCCGTGTTGCGGCACCAATCGAGCAGCTCGTCTGGACGGCACGGGTCCACCGCATGCGCAGGCAGCGGACCGTTGAGACGATGATCGTCGTCAATGGCCGCGTAGGCCAGGCCGCGCCCCAACGCCGCGCTGGGTTCGACAATCACGATATCGAGCCGCATGTCGCTGCGGCGGCTCAGTTGAATCGCGCACGACACGCCACTCACCCCGCCGCCGACCACGACGACACGGCGACACGCACGGTTTGAATGGACAGGGCGGGATGGCCCAATGGAATGGGATTGATTGCTCATGCTTCACCAAAAAATACACCGTATCGCAGGGATGAAGCCGCTCAGATCCTCACGCGCACAGATGGCGCAACATAGCACGGCTGCCTGTTGTGCGCATGTTCGCACGGCCGTGAGCGGACTACCCACGCTTCTTGCAGAAGCGCTTCACCTTGTCGCTCGTCAGACGGCTGGACATGGTTTAAGCGGAAGCCCCCGAAGCTGCCTAACCGCCGTATCATGTTTATTAGCGGGGACGATTACTCAAACGTCACTACCCGGATTGCATGCCTGCCATGACACCCAGGACAACCACATCATGCTCTCACTGACCTGCCTCGGCGGAGCCGGTACCGTCACCGGCTCAAAACATCTCCTGACCTGCGGCGACACCAGCATTCTGATCGACTGCGGCCTATTCCAGGGTATGAAAAACCTGCGCGAGCTCAACTGGCAAAGCCTCGCCATTGCCCCAAGAGACATCGACGCCGTGGTCCTGACGCACGCCCACCTCGACCACTGCGGCTATCTGCCGCGCCTGGTACTCGATGGCTTCCACGGCAAGATCTTCGCGACGCCCGCGACGCGCGATGTCGCCGAACTGATCCTGCTCGACAGCGCCTGGCTACAGGAGAAAGATGCCGAGTTCGCCAACCGCAAGGGCTTTTCCAAGCACAAACCGGCGCTACCGCTCTATGGCGTCCCGGACGCCGAACGCACCCTGAAGCTGTTCCGACCCGTCCCGTTTCATCAGGAGGTGGAACTGCCGGGTGGCGCAAAGCTGCTGCTGCGCTGTGCCGGACACATCCTTGGCGCGGCGACGGCGCAGATCGACATCGACGGCAAGCGCATCGTGTTCTCCGGCGATCTCGGCCGCTATGACGATCCTGTCATGCATGCCCCCGAAGCCGTGCCGGACGCAGCCGACTATATCGTGATCGAATCCACCTACGGCAACCGTCAGCATGATCGCGCCGACCCCATCGAAGCACTTGGCGAGGTCATCGAACGGACCGTGCAACGCGGCGGCACCGTCGTCATTCCCGCCTTCGCCGTCGGCCGCGCGCAGCTGCTGATCCACTACCTGTGGCAACTGCGCCAGAGCGGCAGACTGCGCAACGTGCCGGTCTACCTCGACAGCCCGATGGCGACCAACGCCACCGAACTGCTGCAGACCCATGGCCACGATCACAAGCTCGCCACCCACGAGTACGAAGCCGCCTGCAACGCGGTGACCTACATACGCGATGTCGAGGAATCGAAAGCACTGACCGCCAACCGCTACCCCAAGGTCATCCTCTCCGCCAGCGGCATGGCCACCGGCGGACGCGTACTGCACCACATCGCCGCCCTCGCCTCCGACCATCGCAACACACTGCTGTTCTCAGGATTCCAGGCCGCCGGCACACGCGGCCGCAAGCTGCTCGACGGTGCGCGCGAGGTCAAGATCTTCGGCCAGTGGATCCGCGTGAACGCCGAAGTCGCAGAGCTGCCGATGCTCTCGGCCCATGCCGATAGCGATGAATTGATGCGCTGGCTGTCAGCCTTTCCGAAAGCGCCAGAGC
>DATLHT010000408.1:0-1844 GCA_035539795.1 Burkholderiaceae bacterium | reverse complement strand
CCGTCCAGGAACAGGATGCGCTCGGCCAGCTTGTCGGCGTGCTTCATCTCGTCGATGGATTCCTTGTACTCATGCTCGGCCAATTCCTTCAGACCCCAGTTCTTCAGCATCTTGGCGTGCAGGAAGTACTGGTTGATCGCGGTCAGCTCGTTGTAGAGCGCCTTGTTGAGGAATTCGATGACCTTGGCGTCGCCCTTCATGGCGGTGCTCCCGTGGGTGTGGACCGGGCGCATGCTAACGCGTCGTTCCATGCCGTGACGGAACGCGAATCGTGTTCATCTCGTGGAGAGGAAGCGCGCGCCGCCGGACGGCAAGGCGCGCAAAGCGTCGCGGTCAGGCGGCTTGCGACAGTCCGAGGATGGGCAGGCTGAACTCGCGCTCGGCGCGGGCGTGGTGCGCATCCAGCAGGCTGCCCGCCATGTCCAGGCAGCTGCCGCAGGTGGCACCGCAGCCGGTCCGCATGGTCAGTTCGGCCACCGTGCGCACGCCATTGGTGGCGGCTTCGCGGATCTGGTGGTCGGTGACTCCGTTGCAGATGCAGACGTACACGGCGGCGGTCGGATGGGCGGGCCGGAGCGGCCCGGTACGCATTTGACCGCGAATGAGAATGATTGTCAATTCTTGGCTTCGCCGACACCCTGGCCACGTTTACGCTTTGGCCGGTTTCGCGGGCGCGGCCGGCTGTGGCCTTCCCCCAACCGTTCCGACCGCTGTGGCGGCAGCGCCAGGGTCCCGACCACGCTGCGGGCATAGGACGCCAGATGTCCCAGCGCCCGGGCGTAGACGCCGCGCTTGAACATCACCACGTGCTCGATGGGGTACCAGAAATCCACCCAGCGCCAGTGGTCGAACTCGGGGGTTTCGGTCAGGTCCAGGCGCAGGTGCGATTCGTCGCCGACCAGCCGCAGCAGGAACCAGACCTGCTTCTGGCCGATGCAGACATGGCGCTCGTTGTGGCGCACGGCGCGGTGCGGCAGCCGGTAGCGCAACCAGCCTGGGGTGGCGCCCAGAATCTCGACATGCTCGGGGAGCAAGCCGGTTTCCTCGCGCACTTCGCGGTACATGGCCTCGACCGGGGTCTCATCGGTGTTCATCCCGCCCTGCGGGAACTGCCATCCGTCCCGGCGCACCCGACGCGCCCAGAACACCCGGCCATCCGGGCGCATCAACACTATGCCGACATTGGGTCGGTAACCGTCCGGATCGATCACGATGCGGACTCCTGAAATCTACTGACTCCGACTGTGCCATGCCCGCGTGGATGCCACAAGCCGGGGCGGTTTCGATTGACAGGCGGGGGTCAGACGGGAAAAATGCGCGGTTCAATGCCCGGCTATGTAGCTCAGCCGGTTAGAGCACGGCACTCATAATGCCGGGGTCGGTGGTTCGAGTCCACCCATAGCCACCACAACGCACGGCATTGATACGTAACGAAAAACCCTGCCATGGCGGGGTTTTTTTCTGGGTGGGCCCTGACTCCGCTAACGGCTGTTGCGGCAGGGTGCGAACAGGTCCGCCGACGCCCGGTACTCCCGCGTACGCACCTGCAACAGGCCCAGGATCGACGGGAACAGGTTGTCGTGGCTGGCGGGCTGCGTGGCTTCTTGCCGCAGGCATTGGAGGTTCAGCTGCGCGCCAGCGACGAAGCCCGGCGAAAACCACATCACCATCGGCACGCGGACCTGCTCCTTCGGGGCGATGGCGTAGGGCACGCCGTGCAGGAACAGGCCCTTCTCGCCCAGCGATTCGCCGTGGTCGGAGATGTAGATCAGTGCGGTGTCGTAACCGGGCTGCGATTTCAGAAAACCGATGGCGGCAGCGAGGAAATGGTCGGTGTACAGCAG
>DATLHT010000407.1:0-3550 GCA_035539795.1 Burkholderiaceae bacterium | reverse complement strand
GGCGCGCAGTTCGATCGCCACGATTTCCGGAATGGACAGCGCAGTCATGCGCTCGAGGCGCCAGCCGGCCGGCAACCCTGCCGGCACGGACAGATTGGCAGACAGATTCGACATATTGCGTCCTTGCCGTTCCTGTCAGTTGCCTACGGCCTTGGCGGCTGCTACCGCTTGCCGCTCGGTCACGGTCAGCGCCACCTTGTCGCGGACATACAGCGGCGCCGCATGTTCGGCCGACTGCGTCATGCCGGCATCGAACATGCGCAGCGCGATGGTCGCGACGCTGCGCGCATCCGGCAGCACCTCAGGCAAGCAATGCGCCGCCTGCGATGCGATTGTCAGCTGTTCGCCGAACACCGTCAGTGCATTCCCGACCAGCCAGAATTGTCCTTCCGGCGCGATCACGGCCTCCGGTGGTGCCACGCGGGTCGGCGTCAATGCCTCCCAGCCGAGGCCATCCCAGCAGAACGTGGCCCAGTAACATTCCTGCATGCGTGCGTCGAGCGCCACGACCACGGGCACGCCGGCCGGCAGTTGCGCACCGGCCTGCTCGGCGCAGGCTTCAAGTGAATTGACGGCGATCACCGGCCGGTCGATACCGAATGCCAGGCCCTGCGCCACGCCACAGGCGGTGCGCAGGCCCGTGAAAGCGCCAGGACCGGCACCGAAGGCGATGGCGTCACAGGCATCGAGGGTCACGCCGGCTTCGGCCAGCACCGCATCGACCAGCGGCAGGATCAGGTCGCTCGCGCGCGGGCCGGTCTGTTCATGGCGCACGACCATGCGGACGCCGCCGTCCCGGCGCTGCGCCAGGGCCACCGAGCACCACTCGGTCGATGTTTCCAATGCAAGAATCAGGGTCATGACGCGATTGTAGCGGTTGGCGAAACCGAGGAGGCCCTCGAATCGATCCGCAGGGTTCGTTGCTATGATGGGATTTTCCGTTCGACCACGAGGATCCGCTTCAATGACCGACCTTTCCACACGTTTCGCCCAGGCCCAGCAGGATGTCCAGCAGTTGCCGGAACGTCCCGGCAATATGGTCCTGCTGCGCCTGTACGCGCTCTTCAAGCAGGCCAGCGAAGGCGATGCCGGCGATGACCGTCCGGGCATGACCGATATCGTGGCGCGCTATAAGTTCGACGCCTGGGCTGCGCTCAAGGGCATGTCCGCCGAAGAGGCGCAGGGCAAGTACATTGAGCTGGTCGAAGAGCTTAAAACCAATCCTCAGGGCTGATCCGTCGGCCCGATCACCGGCGCCGGGGCCGGGCGCATGCGCCACGCGGCGAGCATCGCCAGCCCCAGCAGGATGCCGAGGAACAGGAAGGTGTCGTCGAAGGCCGCGAGGCGATGCACTGGATCCACCGCGGCGGCACTAACCGGCTCGCCGCCCTGCATGCCGAGCCGCCATTGCAGCACGATGCCGCATACGCTGATGCCGATGGCACCGCCCAGCTGGCGAATGAAGCTGATGCCGCTGGAGCCCTGCGACACCAGCGAAAAATCCACGCCGCGCATGGCTCCGATGCTGAGCGATGGCAGGATCAGGCCCAGGCCGATCCGCCCCACCACCACCCACAGCACCAGCACGATATAACTGGTCGCCAGCGAATTGGTTGCCATCAACAGGAACGACGCCATCAGCAATGCCAGCCCGAGCGTGACCTGCTGATAGGGCCGGATCATCTCGATCAGCCGCCCTGCCAGCACGATTACGATCGCCAGGCAGATACCCGCCGGCAACAGCAGCAGGCCGGCATGCGTGGGCGTGTAGCCCAGCCCGAGCTGCATGTACACGGGCAGCAGATAGGTCGAGCCGTACAGGCTGGCGCCATACATGAACGAGACGATGGCGCCCATGGCGAACTGGCGATAGCTGAACAGGCGCATGTCGACCAGCGGATAAGTGGCGCGCAACTGCCAGAACACGAACGCTCCGAGTGCCAGCGCCCCGCCGATGAGCAGGCCGCCACCGAAGACCGGCGCATGCATGACCTCGACCAGGCCGTTCATCAGCATGATGGTCGCCGCGCTGATCAGCAGCAGCCCGGTCCAGTCGAGTGGCTGGCGCTCGCCCATGAGCGCCGAATTCACCGGCATGAAGCGGCGCGCGAGAAACGCGGCCAACACGCAGAATGGCAGCACCACGAAGAAGATCGAGCGCCAGCCGAAGGCCTCCACGAGGAAACCGCCGACGCTGGGCCCCACTGCCGGGGCCAGGATCACGCCGAAGCCGAACAGGCTCATTGCCCGCCCCTGCTCCCGCTCCTCGAAGGCGCGCAGGATCAGGATGTTCGGTAGCGGCTGCATGATGCCGGCCGCCAGCCCTTCCGTGACCCGCATCATCAGCACCAGTTCATACGAATGGGCCAATCCGCCCACCAGTCCCCCGCAGCCGAGCAGCACCACAGCGCCGATGAAGGTCCGGCGCAGGCCGAGGCGCAGCAGCAGCCAGGGAGTGAGCAGCATGCCGAGCGTCATGGCGATCATGAAGCTGGCAGACACCCACTGGGCGCGCGCCTGGGTCAGCACAAAGGCGCGGCTGAGATCGGGAATGGCGACGTTGACGATGGTCGAGGAAATGATCGACGAGATGGTGCCGATCATCAGCACCAGCAGCACCAGCCAGCGTGTGCGTTCACCGTAACGGGCGGCCAGTGCTTCCCGTGTGGGTCCGGCCTGCCAGGGGATCATCCCAGGCGCCCTGCCGCAGCGAATTCACGGATTTTGGCAATCGTATCGATATCGGCTGCGTGGTAGGCAGACCGCACGATATCGGCATACCGCGTATCGCCCCCGGCATCCGCATCTGCCATCGTCGTCGCGTAGACGAAGCGCACAAAGATGCGCACATCGTCCGGCGTCTCGATCGACATGGTGAGTGAACCGCCCGCGTGCTCGGCGGTGGCGTGCGTATCGTAGCGCACGACGGTATGCGGGATCAGCGTGACGGTGTCGCGGATGCGCGCCGCACCGAAATGCAGTTTGCGCTCCAGCACATTGCCGGCATCCGAGAGGATCTCGGCGCGATCGAGGCCCAGTATGAACGCCTCGGGCTCACGCGCCCGCAGCACCAGCCCCTGCCAGACCTGCTGCGGCGTCAGCGGCATCAGCATGGGGTTCAGCGGGTCGTTGATTTCAATCAGATGCTCGAATTGCAAGCGTTTTCTCCAGGACAGCGTTCAGCCTCGATTATGAGCGCTTTTGCGCCATGGAAAAAGGCCGGCCCCGCACACCATGGTGCGGAACCGGCCTCGGGGGCATGGCGGCAATCATCTCCGCCGTGCCATCGGGGTTCAGACCCGATACTTGGACCTTACCTTCAGACTTCCTCGTACAGCGGCAGCGTCAGGAATTCGGCAAAGTCCTCGGCGGTCGACATCTGCTCGAAGATCTGCGCGGCCCGGTCATAGGTCTTGGTATCACCGCCGACCAGCGCCTTCACCTTGGCCAGCTCGACCGGGATGATCTGGCGCACGAGCTCGGCCGTCACCTTGGTGCCGTCGTCCAGCACACCCTTCGGCGAGCGGATCCACTGCCACACCTGCGAGCG
>DATLHT010000406.1:0-5811 GCA_035539795.1 Burkholderiaceae bacterium | reverse complement strand
GGCGCCGACCGCGCGCACGGTCAGCAGCGTTATTTCGTACTCAAAGTCGATGAATCCCTCGACGATCACGCGCGCTTCGCGCACGCGGCCGCCTGCCAGCGCGTACTCCCAGGCGGTCTGCACATCCTGCGGGCCGCGCAGTACCGACTGGCCCTTGCCTGACGACGACATCACCGGCTTGACCACGCACGGGTAGCCGATGCCGCTGTCGATGGCGGCCTGCAGTTCTTCGAGCGAATCGGCAAACGCATACGGCGACGTCGGCAGGCCCAGTTCCTCGGCCGCTAGGCGGCGGATGCCCTCGCGGTTCATGGTCAGCTGCGTGGCGCGCGCCGTGGGGATGACTTCGGCGATACCTTCGCGCTCGACGTCCGCCAGCACCTGCGTGGCGATGGCTTCGATCTCCGGGACGATCAGGTGAGGACGCTCCTGTTCGATGACGGCACGCAGTGCATCGGCATCGGTCATCGACACCACATGGGCGCGATGCGCCACCTGCATACCCGGCGCATCGGCGTAGCGGTCCACGGCAATCACTTCCACGCCGAAGCGTTGCAGCGCGATGATGACTTCCTTGCCGAGCTCACCTGCACCGAGCAGCATGACTTTGGTGGCGGAAGGGCTGAGCGGGGTGCCGAGGCGGGAGAAGCGGGGGAGGAAAGCGTTGGTCATGGCGGGCGAATCACATTGGGGGAAATGACAGGTCCGGCGAAGGCGCATGCCCCGCCGGACTTGCGATGATACTGCGAAATCGCCGCCTTTCCTTGTTCCGGCGAGGGATTGCGGCAAGTTGCCGTAATGCCAGCGATGGCACTTGGGCTGCCACAGCCGGGAGCCGACACCAGCATGGAGGCATCGGGCGTGCCCCCTTTCCCTTTTACGGACGGTGACACGCCCGTTTACAACTTTCTTATATCCTGCGCGCGCTTTCATACGTTGTCCTTACCGCGCCCTCCCTAGACTGCAGGCACCATAACTCCCTTCAGGGTGCCTGCATGGATATCCCCTACCTGGCGGCGCTGGCCGCCTTCCTGGTCTTGATCATGGCGCTTGTGCGCGGCTGCCAGCGCCTCGCTGCGCCGGGAGAACGGTCATGACCTGGATCAATCTTGCCGCCGCCCTCGCGGCCGGGGGGCTGCTGGTCTATCTCATCGTCGGCCTGCTGCGTGCGGAGGAACTGTGATGTCTCTCTCCGCATCCTCCCTTCTGCTGCTGGCCGTGTTTCTCGCGGTATTGATGGTGCTGGCCAAGCCATTGGGCATTTACCTTGCCACGGTCATGGACAGCCGCGACGACCAACGCGTACGCCTATTGCGCTGGGGCGCGCCCATCGAGCACACCCTGTATCGCCTGTGCGGCGTGCGGCGCGGTGTCGAGATGGACTGGCGCGTCTACGCGCTTGCCATCGTGCTGTTCAATTTGTTGGGGGCGCTTGCCGTGTATGCACTGCAGCGCCTGCAGGTCTGGCTGCCGCTCAATCCGCAGGGGCTGGCGAATGTCAGCCCGGATTCGGCCTTCAATACGGCCATCAGTTTCGCCACCAATACCAACTGGCAAGGCTACGGCGGCGAAGCCACCATGAGCTACCTCACGCAGATGGCCGGGTTGGCGGTACAGAATTTCCTGTCCGCCGCCACCGGCATTGCCGTGGTCATCGCGCTCATTCGCGGCCTGACGCGCCGCTCCGCCGCGACCCTGGGCAATGCGTGGGTCGATCTCACGCGAGCCACGCTCTACGTGCTGCTGCCACTGTCGATCGTGTTCGCGTTGTTCCTGGTGAGCCAGGGTGTGATCCAGAACTTCGACGCCTACCAGACCGTTACTCCACTGCAAGCGACAGGCGCCAGCACGACGCAAGTCCTGCCGATGGGGCCGGTCGCCTCGCAGGAAGCCATCAAGCTGCTCGGTACCAATGGCGGCGGCTTCTTCAACGCCAACTCGGCACACCCATTCGAGAACCCCACGCCGCTGACCAACTTCGTGCAGATGCTGGCGATCTTCATCATTCCGGCCGCGCTCTGCCATGCCTTTGGCCGCATGGCGGGTGATACGCGCCAGGGTTGGGCTGTACTCGCCGCCATGACCGTGCTGTTTGCCGTGTTTGCGATCGGTGCGATGCACTTCGAGCAGCAGGGCAATCCGGCACTGGTTGGTCTCGGCGTCGACCAGAACGCCACAGCCCTTCAGTCTGGCGGCAACATGGAAGGCAAGGAAGCACGCTTCGGTATCGCCGATACCGCGCTGTTTGCCGCGGTGACCACGGCGGCCTCGTGCGGTGCAGTCAATGCCATGCACGACTCCTTCACGCCGCTCGGCGGCATGATGCCGCTGGCGCTGATGCAGCTTGGCGAAGTCGTCTTCGGTGGCGTGGGGTCCGGGCTCTACGGCATGCTGATCTTCGCCATGCTGGCGGTGTTCATGGCCGGGCTGATGATCGGCCGCACGCCCGCCTATCTCGGCAAGAAGATCGAAGCGTTCGAAATGAAGATGATCGCATTGGTCATCCTCGCCACGCCGGTGCTCGTGCTGGCCGGCACGGCACTCGCCGTGAGCGTGCAGGCCGGCCAGGCCGGCGTCGC
The DNA here is from genome assembly GCA_035539795.1 of Burkholderiaceae bacterium. Lineage (GTDB taxonomy): Bacteria > Pseudomonadota > Gammaproteobacteria > Burkholderiales > Burkholderiaceae > Imbroritus. Next base: position 3,232 of record DATLHT010000406.1, on the reverse strand, counting down.
TAATCCGGGGATGCACGGCTTTAGCGAAATCCTCTACGCCCTCACGTCCGCTGCCAACAACAACGGCAGCGCCTTCGCCGGCCTGTCCGCCAATACACCGTTCTACAACGTGCTGACGGCCATTGCTATGTGGTTCGGCCGCTTCGCCGTCATCGTCCTGGTGCTGGCGCTGGCGGGAGCGCTCGCCGCCAAGAAGCGTCTCGCCGATAGTCCTGGCGCCATGCCGACCCATGGGCCGCTGTTCGTGGCGCTGCTGATCGGCACGGTGTTGCTGGTCGGCCTGCTCAACTACGTCCCCGCGCTAGCGCTAGGCCCGGTCGTCGAACACCTGCAATTGTGGATGGCGCATTGAGCGCAGGAGAATACAGAATGAAACCGTTGCATCTTCCTGCTGCTGCAGAACGCGTGGAACATCCGCATTCGCCGGTTCCGTCGTCGCAACGCTCTCAGGCGCAGCCGGCGAATCATTTCCATCATCGCCGTACCTTCGGGCTGTTCGATCCGGTCTTGCTCGGGCCGGCCTGCATGGACGCCTGGCGCAAGCTCGGCCCGCGTGCACAGTGGCGCAATCCGGTGATGTTCGTGGTGTATGTCGGCAGCCTGTTCACCACGGCGCTGTGGGTCCATGCCATCGCCACCGGGCAATCGGGGGGCTTCATCCTGGCCTTGTCCCTGTGGTTGTGGTTCACGGTGCTGTTCGCCAACTTTGCCGAATCGCTGGCCGAAGGGCGCAGTAAGGCGCAGGCGGCCTCGCTACGCGGGGCGCGTAAATCAGTCATGGCCAAGAAGCTGCGCGCCCCGCATCATGGCGCACCCGGCGAACTGGTGATGGCAGAGGACCTGCGCAAGGGTGATGTCGTACATATCGACGCCGGTGACATGATTCCGGCCGATGGCGAGGTCATCGAGGGCGTAGCTTCCGTCGACGAATCCGCCATCACCGGAGAATCGGCACCGGTGATCCGCGAATCGGGCGGCGATTTCTCGTCCGTCACGGGCGGCACGCGCGTATTGTCTGACTGGCTGGTCGTGCGCATCACCGTCGATCCAGGCGAGACCTTCCTCGACCGCATGATCGCCATGGTGGAAGGCGCCAAGCGCCAGAAAACGCCCAACGAAATCGCGTTGACTATCCTGCTGGTGGCGCTGACGATCGTGTTCCTGGTCGTCACCGTGACGCTGCTGCCGTTCTCCGCCTTCGGCGTCCAGGTGGCCGGCGCCGGCAGGCCCGTCGCGCTGCCGGTGCTGATCGCGCTGCTGGTGTGCCTGATCCCCACCACCATCGCCGGGCTGCTATCGGCTATCGGCGTGGCTGGCATGAGCCGCATGATGCAGGCCAATGTCATTGCCACTTCGGGCCGCGCGGTCGAGGCCGCGGGCGACGTGGATGTGCTGCTGCTCGACAAGACCGGCACCATCACGCTCGGCAACCGTCAGGCCGTGGCCTTCCTGCCCGCGCCCGATGTTAGCGAGGAGCGTCTCGCAGATGCTGCACAGTTTGCCTCGCTGGCCGATGAAACGCCGGAAGGCCGTTCCATCGTGATCCTCGCCAAGCAGCGTTTCCAGTTGCGCGAGCGCGATCTGCAGACGGTCGACGCCCACTTCCTGCCGTTCTCCGCGCAAACGCGCATGAGCGGTGTGGACATGGCCGGTCGCGCCATCCGCAAGGGCGCGGGCGATGCGGTGCGCCGCTATGTGGAAGAGCAGGGCGGGGCGTTTCTGCCGGCCGTCGATCAGGCCGTGGAAGCCGTGGCGCGGCGCGGCGGCACACCACTGGTCGTGGCCGAAGGCCGGCAGGTGCTCGGTGTGGTGGAGCTCAAGGATGTGGTCAAGGGCGGTATCAAGGAGCGCTTCGCCGAGTTGCGCCGCATGGGCATCCGCACCGTCATGATCACCGGTGACAACCGCCTGACAGCCGCCGCCATTGCCGCCGAAGCGGGAGTCGATGATTTTCTCGCCGAGGCCACGCCGGAAGCCAAGCTTGCACTGATCCGCCAGTACCAGGGCGAGGGCCGGCTCGTGGCGATGACCGGCGACGGCACCAACGATGCCCCTGCGCTGGCGCAGGCCGATGTGGCGGTTGCCATGAACAGCGGCACGCAGGCGGCCAAAGAGGCCGGCAACATGGTCGATCTCGACTCCAACCCGACCAAGCTGATCGAAGTGGTGGAAACCGGCAAGCAGATGCTGATGACGCGCGGCGCGCTCACCACCTTCAGCATCGCCAACGATATTGCCAAGTACTTCGCCATCATCCCGGCGGCCTTCGTCAGCACCTATCCCCAGCTGGCAGCGCTCAATGTCATGGGTTTGTCGAGTCCGGATTCCGCGATCCTCTCAGCCATCATCTTCAACGCGCTGATCATCATCATGCTGATTCCGCTCGCGCTCAAGGGCGTGCGCTACCGCGCGCTCGGCGCCGCGACGCTGCTGCGGCGCAACCTGCTGGTGTATGGCCTGGGCGGCATCGTCGCGCCATTCATCGGCATCAAGCTGATCGACATGGCGCTGGCCGCGCTGGGCCTCGCATAAAAAATCACTCCATGGGAGCAACACCATGAACCCCGCTGCAAACGTCGCGACAGACACCACCGACACCACGATGAGCACCATGAAAACCCTCCTGCGTCCGGCCTTCAGCCTGTTGCTGCTGCTCACGCTGATCACCGGGCTGGCGTATCCCGCGTTGCTGACCGGGGCCGCGCACCTGCTGTTTCCGGTGCAGGCCAGTGGCAGCCTGATGCGACACGAAGGCCGCGTCATCGGCTCTGCGCTGATTGGCCAGTCCTTTACCGCGCCTGGCTACTTCTGGGGCCGCCCATCGGCCACCGCGAACCAGCCCTATGATGCCGGTGCCTCCGGCGGCAGCAACCAGGGGCCGAGCAATCCCGGGCTGGCCGAAGCCGTGCAGGCACGCATCAAGGCGCTGCGTGCCGCCGACCCGGACAACACCGCGCCGGTGCCGGTGGATCTCGTCACCGCTTCCGGCAGCGGGCTCGACCCGCACATCAGTATTGCCGCAGCCCGCTATCAGGCGGCGCGTGTCGCGCGTGTGCGAGGCGTGCCGCTGGAACACGTACAAGCCCTGATTGACCGCCATACCGAAGCGCAGCAATTCGGCTTCCTGGGCGAGCCGCGCGTCAGCGTGCTGGCGCTGAATCTCGATCTCGACCGCGCCGCCCGTGGCAAGCTGAAGATCTTTTTTGGCGCATCCGCGGGCGTGGGCAAGACC
>DATLHT010000405.1:0-2163 GCA_035539795.1 Burkholderiaceae bacterium | reverse complement strand
GCCCACCTCCGTGATCGACCTGAGTGGCGGCGAACCCGAACTGGTGCGGCGTGGCCGCGGCGATCCCACGCTGCTGGGTCTCTGACGCCGGCACTGAACGTTTCCGCGCGCGCCCGGCCCGCTTGTTACAATAGCCGGATGGATTCTTCAATCATTCAGACGCTGGCCGTCTACGCGCTTCCGGTCCTCTTCGCCATCACCCTGCACGAGGCCGCACACGGCTATGTGGCGCGCCATTTTGGCGACAGCACAGCCTATATGCTGGGTCGTGTGAGCCTGAATCCGCTGCGCCACATCGATCCGATCGGCACCATTGCCATGCCCTTGCTGCTGTACTTCGCCACGGCGGGTGCGTTCGTCTTCGGCTATGCCAAGCCGGTTCCTGTCGCGTTCGGCAACCTGCGCAATCCGCGCTGGCATAGTCTGTGGGTGGCGCTGGCCGGGCCGGGCAGCAATTTCCTCATGGCGGTGGGCTGGGCGTTGATGTCCATCGGGCTGGCAGTCATGGCGGTCGACGAGCCGTTCCTCGTCAAGATGGCGCAGGCGGGGGTGCTGGTCAATCTGGTCATGGCGGCTTTCAACCTGTTTCCCTTGCCGCCGCTCGATGGCGGCCGCGTGCTGACGGCGCTGCTACCGGCGCGTCCGGCGATCATGCTGTCGCGACTTGAACCCTATGGCTTTTTCATCGTGCTGGCGCTGGTGGCCGCAGGTATCATCACGCAGGCCTGGATGCGTCCTGTCATGCAATTGCTGGCCACGCTCATCCAGTGGATGCTGTCCCCCATCTTCTTTCTGATCCGATAACCATTCATGCTTCCCGATCGTGTACTTTCCGGCATGCGCCCAACTGGCGCACTGCACCTTGGCCATTACCATGGTGTCCTCAAGAACTGGGTCCAGCTGCAGAACGAGCGGCAGTGCTTCTTCTTCGTGGCCGACTGGCATGCGCTGACGACCCACTACGAGTCACGCGAGGTCATCAGCAAGGCTACGTGGGAAATGGTAATCGACTGGCTGGCGGCCGGTGTGGACCCGGAGAAGGCCACGCTGTTCCTGCAAAGCCGCGTGCCGGAACATGCCGAGCTGTTCCTGCTGCTGTCAATGGGCACGCCGCTCGGCTGGCTCGAGCGCGTGCCGACCTACAAGGACCAGATCGAGAAGCTGAAGGACAAGGATCTGGCGACCTACGGTTTCCTGGGGTATCCGCTGCTGATGGCTTCCGACATCCTGATCTACCGCGCCGCGCACGTGCCGGTCGGCGAGGATCAGGTCCCGCATATCGAGATCACGCGCGAGATCGCGCGGCGTTTCAACTACCTGTACGGCCGCGAGCCCGGTTTCGAAGAAAAGGCGCAGGAGTCGGCCAAGAAGCTGGGTGGAAAACGCACCAAGCACTATCTGGAACTGCGCAAGGCGTATCAGGAAGAGGGCAATGCCGAGGCACTCGAAGAGGCGCGCGCTTTGCTGGCTGCCTCGCAAAGTTTGGGTAATGCCGATCGCGAACGCTTGCTCGGTTATCTGGAAGGATCGCGCCGCAACATCCTGGTCGAGCCGAAGGCGCTGCTGACGCAGGCTTCCCGCATGCCGGGTCTCGATGGGCAGAAGATGTCCAAGTCCTACGGCAATACCATCAGCATGCGCGAGGACAAGGCGAGTGTGGAGAAAAAGGTCCGCACCATGCCGACCGACCCGGCGCGCGTGCGGCGCACCGATCCTGGCACGCCAGAAAAATGTCCGGTGTGGCAACTGCATCTCGTGTATTCCGACGAGCCGACGCGCGAATGGGTGCAGAAGGGGTGTCGCAGTGCGGGCATCGGCTGCCTCGAATGCAAGCAGCCGGTGATCGAGGGCATCCTCCGCGAGCAGCAGCCGATGGCGGAGCGCGCGCAGAAGTATGTCGATCAGCCGGGTTTGCTGCGCGACATCCTCGAGCATGGGCGCGAAGCCGCCAGCCGCGCGGCTGGCGAGACCATGCGCGAGGTGCGCGACGCCATGGGATTGAGCTACTGATGAGCGGTTCCGTGCCGGGTCATGCTGCCATCGCCGCGCCGTCACCGTGGGTAACGCGCTGGTTACCGCTGGTGCCTGCCGGCGGCCGTGTACTCGATGTTGCCTGCGGCGGCGGCCGGCACGCGCTGCTTGCCGCGCGCCAGGGGCATGAAG
>DATLHT010000404.1:0-5109 GCA_035539795.1 Burkholderiaceae bacterium | reverse complement strand
GTCACCCTGTTCGATCAGGCGCTTCTTCAGTTCCGGATCCTGCATGGCCTTCACATACGCGGCGTTCAGCTTTTCGACGATGGCGGCTGGCGTGCCGGCCGGGGCGAAGATGCCGATCCAGCCGGTCAGGTCGAATTGCGGATAGCCCGACTCGCGCATGGTCGGCAGGTTGGGGAAGGCGCTCGAGCGTTTGGCAGCGGTCGTTGCCAGGCCGCGCAGCTTGCCGGCTTCGATATGGCTGCGCACGTTCGGGATATTGGTGATCGAGAACAGCGTTTCGCCCGCCAGCAGCGAGGTGGCCACTTGCGCGCCGCCGCCGAACGGAATGTGCACGGCGTCGGTCTTGGTCTGAGTCTTGAAGTATTCGCCGGCCAGGTGGACGATCGTGCCGTTGCCCGAAGAGGCGTAGTTGTACTTGCCCGGCGAGGCCTTCAGTTGGCCCACGAAATCCTGCACCGTCTTGCCCTGGAACTTGTCCGAGGCGGCCAGGATCAGCGGCGAGGAGGTCAGTTGCACCACCGGGGCCAGCGCCTTGGCCGGGCTGTAGCCGAGGTTCTTGTATACGGCCGGGGCAATCGAGATCGGGCCAGTGCCCGAGAACAGCAGCGTATAGCCATCTGCCTTGGCATTGGCGACCAGCTTGCCACCGAGCGTGCCGCCCGCGCCGGGTTTGTTTTCCACCACGACCGACTGCTTCAGTTCTTCGCCGACCTGCTTGGCCGTCATGCGGGCCACCACGTCGAAGGCGCCACCCGCGCCGAACGGCACGATCAGGGTAATGGGGCGGGACGGATAGGCCGGATCGGCAGCCACGTTGAAAGCGGCGGCGCTGAGCAGGGTGGCGGCGAGCAGTTTGTATTGTTGTTTCACGTCTTGATCTCCACGAACGACAGAACTTCTTGGTACGGAAGGGGGATTATATTGAAAAATGAGATTTAATGTTCCGTTTTCTTTTATTTGTGCTGTTTTAATGATGAAAAAACAGAAAAATGCTATTTAAATTGCAGAAAAATGATACGAAATGGCCTGAAAGATGGTGAAGGTGTCGCCTGGATCATCGGTTTCCGTCCAGGGCCATGCCGCGTGCAGGCAAGGCAATGCCTGTCGTACCGCTTTGATGATGGTGACGGGTGGGCGTGGCCGGCCCGGACGCCTTTCACCAGTCATGGAGTGCGGTGAGGGCATCGGCCGGATATTGGTGAGGGCGCAGTGTGGCGCACGAGTTGTGGACGTGCGATGGAGCGGAGTCCGTGGCTGTCACGCGCCGGCCTAGGGATGGGCCGGTGGAGTGCGAGAAAACCAGGAAGGGGATGGATGGACGATGGACGGCGGCATCGCATTCTGCATGCGGTACCGCCACGGGTTCACGCACCGGCGTGCCAATCCCCCGACTTCCCCCCATGCTTCTCCAGCAATCGCACATCGCTGATCACCATGCCGCGGTCGACCGCCTTGCACATATCGTAGATCGTCAGCAGGCCGACCTGCACGGCCGTCAGCGCTTCCATTTCCACACCGGTCTGGCCGCGCGTCTCGGCTTGCACGGTGCAGGTGACGGTGGCGCTGGCCTCGTCGAGCGCGAACTCGGCGGTGACGCGTGTGAGCGCCAGCGGGTGGCACAGGGGAATCAGTTCCGAGGTGCGCTTGGCGCCCTGGATGGCGGCGATGCGGGCGATGCCGAGTACATCGCCTTTCTTGGCGGTGCCGTCGCGCACCAGGGCGAAGGTGGCCGGCAGCATGCGGATCGTGCCGCTTGCCACGGCCACGCGGTGCGTGACGTCCTTGGCACCGACATCCACCATATGGGCCTGTCCGGCGTGGTCGAAATGGGTCAATCCGGTCATGTGCTGGTTCGCTTCGAGTCAGGTTCCATGGGCTGCTGTGCGCGATCGTATCGACAGGCGCGCATGCGGCCGGGAACGGTTGGCATGGAGCGTTATCATAGCAATATGCGCGCTTCCCGATTTTCTTTTCCCGTCCTGTCCATGCCGCGCCGGCCGCTGGCGGCGGCGCTGCTGATGGTCCTGTGCACCACGTCGCACGCCCAGGGTGCGCCCCTACCCATGGGAGACGATGCCGCGCGTACTGCCGACCGCGTGCAGGGCAACCTGGAACGCAGTGTGCGGGCCGGCCAGGTATCCGAGTTCGGGTTGCGCAACAGCACCGTCATCGAGCCCGGCAACCAGTTGCCGGATCTTGGCGATCCGTCCAGCGCCTCGCTCTCGCCCGACATGGAACGCCGGCTTGGCGACCGCATCATGCGGCAGATCCGGCGTGATCCGGCCTATATGGCCGACCCACTGCTGACCGATTACCTCAACGAGATCGGCTACCGGCTGATAGAAGCTGCGCGCAGGCAGCATGTGGCCGGCTCGGGTGGCGGCGGTTCGTTTGCCTCGGGCTTCGAGATCTTTGGCGTGCGTGACCGTTCCATCAATGCCTTCGCCTTGCCCGGCGGCTACATCGGCGTGCATTCCGGATTGCTGACGGCGGCCGATACCGAGTCCGAACTGGCCGCCGTGCTTGGCCATGAAATCGGCCACGTCACGCAACGTCATATCGCGCGCGGCATCGGCAAGTCGGAGCAGTCGATGTGGATCGCCCTGGGCAGCCTGCTGCTTGCCGGGCTGGCGGCATCGGCCAGTCCCGATGCGGCACAGGCGCTGGCTCTGGGCGGGCAGGCGGCGGCCGTGCAGAACCAGTTGTCGTTCTCGCGCGATGCCGAGCGCGAGGCCGACCGCGTCGGCTTCCAGATCATGCTGGCGGCCGGTTTCGATCCGCAGGGCACGGCCGATTTCTTCCGGCGTATGCAACGCGCCACCAGCATTAGCGAATCGTCCGTGCCTTCGTATGTGCGCACGCACCCGGTGACGACCGAGCGGATCGCCGACATGGAAAATCGCATTCGCGGCCTGAACTATCGACGTCAGCCAACGCCATCGGAGTTCGTGTTCGCCAAGGCGCGTGCACGGGTGCTGCAGGAGACCGCGCCGAACGGGCAGATCAGCGTGCGCGATAGCATGCGCGTGGCGCTGCAGGGCGCACGTCCCGAGCAGGTGGCCGGGTTGTGGTACGGCATGGCCGTGGCCGAGCAGCAACTGGGCCGCTACGATGCCGCCGAGTCGGCGCTGCAGGAGGCGCGACGCGCTTACGGCAACCTGCCGGCGCAAACTTCGGGCAGCCTCAGTCTCGACCTGCTTGCCATCGAACTGATGCGCGCACGGGGCCGCATGGACGAGGCGTTGACGCAGTCGGCGGCCGTGGCCAAGGCGTACCCGTTGTCGCGTGCGGCGGCGGTAACATATGGCGAGACATTGCTGGCGGCACAGCGGCTGGACCACGCCGTGACGTTCCTGCGCGGCAAGACGCGCGATGACCGCAGCCAGCCGATCTGGTGGAACCTGCTGGCGCGCGCTTATGCGGCGCAGGGGAAGCGGGTGCAGCAGCATCAGGCGCTGGCCGAGCGCTATGCACTGGAAGGCTCGCTGAACGAGGCCGTGCAGCAGTTGCGCATCGCACGGCAGGCTGGCGATGGCGATTTCTATCTGCTGTCGGAAGTGGATGCGCGACTCACCCAGCTGGAGCGCCAGTTCCGCGAGGAGCAGCGCGACAACAAATCACTGCCCAACTGACTGACGGCGCCGCGCGTGTCTTTCTCTACCGCGCTGGCCAGGCCGTCGCGCGGAGCGGACGGTGCACGATGTCCGCTCACTCATCTCACTCATGATTGCTGAACGACGACCGTTCAGTGGCGATCGCTCAAGGATCGGCGCTGACTGACGGGCACCTGCTCACTGGCGGCCAAACTCCTCGCCCATCTCGCGGCCGCGTGCTGCTGCGGCCTGCATGGCACGCACGAAGGCATCGCCCATGCCGGCATCGGCCATGGCCGTGAGTGCCGCGTAGGTCGTGCCGCCCTTCGAGGTCACACGCTCGCGCAGCGTGCTCACGGCTTCCGGCGATTCGCCGGCCAGCGTGGCTGCACCCACGAACGTTTCCACCGCGAGCGCACGGCCTTGTTCGGCGCTCAGTCCGAGTTCCGTGGCGGCACGTTGCATCGCTTCAATGAAATAGAACACATAGGCCGGGCCGCTACCGGAAATGGCAGTGACCGCATCGATTTGCGCATCGTCTGCGACCCACAGGCTCTTGCCAACCGCATCGGCCACGGCGCTGGCCATGTCGCGGTCAGCGGCCGGCAGGCCGGCCGGGCCGGCCAGGCCCGTCATGCCCATGCCGGCCAGCGCCGGCGTGTTCGGCATGGCGCGCACCACACGGCTGTGGCCGTTCAGCCAGCGCGACAGGTCAGTCAGGCGGATACCGGCGGCGACGCTGATCACCAGGCTGTCGCCAAGATGCGGTGCAAGTGCGGTGCACGCGTCGCGGAACTGCTGCGGCTTGATCGCCAGCACCACCACGTCGGCGGCACGCAGGCCTGCATGCGGCGCGTCGGCGGTGGCAATGCCGAAGTCCGCCGTGAGCCGCTGGCGCGCTTCCGGGAATGGGTCGACGGCCTGGATCGCATCCGCCGGTACGCCGCGCTTGCGCAGGCCGCCGATGAGGGCGGAGGCCATGTTGCCGCCGCCGATGAAAGCAAAGGTCGATTGTGTCAGCATGATGATGTGGTTCCGTGCGTGATCAGTGAGTGGCGCGCGGACGCGCGCCGAAGATGGCCGTGCCGATGCGGACGATGGTTGCACCCTCGGCGATGGCGGATTCGAGGTCGGCCGACATGCCCATCGATAGGGTATCGACTGCCATGCCCCTCGTTCGCAGGGTGTCCAGCATCGTACGCAGCGCGGCAAACGGGCGACGCTGTTCGGCAGGGTCGTCGGAGGGTGCGGGCACGGTCATCAAGCCACGCAGGCGGAGGTTGGGCAGGGATGCCACGGCCTCTGCCAGCGTGACGACTTCGTCCGGCTCGACGCCTCCCTTGGTGGCTTCCCCGCTGATATTGACCTGGAGACAGACCTGCAGTGGCGGCAACCCCGCCGGGCGCTGCTCGGACAGCCGTTGCGCCAGCTTGAGCCGGTCGACCGAATGCACCCAGTCAAAATGTTCGGCCACCTGGCGCGTCTTGTTGCTTTGCAGCGGGCCGATGAAGTGCCA
>DATLHT010000403.1:0-8182 GCA_035539795.1 Burkholderiaceae bacterium | reverse complement strand
CAACCCAAGCGACAGCGTGGCGCGTGGCTGGTATCGCATCGAGCCGTCTGAGTCGCCGCACGTTGGCAGCATCGTGCTGGTACGGCTTCCGGCTGATGCGGCTGCTCTCGCGGCGCAGCGGGGCTACCTGCCGGAGGGCGTTCCCTTGCTCAAGCGGATCGGTGCCGTGGCGCCGCAATCGATATGTGTGCGAGGAAGCGTCGTGCGCATCGACGGCGCAGCCGTGGCGGCGGTGCTGGCGCAGGACGGCACGCATCGCCCCATGCCAACTTGGACGCAGTGCAGGACGCTCGCGGAGGGCGAACTGTTCTTGCTCAGCAATGCCCATCCTGCGTCGTTTGACAGTCGCTACTTCGGTCCTGTCCATGCGTCTGCGGTGATCGGCAGCGCGCACGCACTGTGCACTTGGAACACGCGGTGAGTGTTCTTCCGTCTCGCCTCCAGGCGGAGATCGCATTGCGTTGGTGCGTGCACGGCCCCTGCACTGAACATGCGCCACAGCCGTGCCCGGCCCTGCGTAGCCCGTGCTTCCGAACGGCCGCCGCGCTGGCGCTCGGGCTGCATTCTGCCGTACAGACATCCTGCCGCCAGCGTGCAGCGCCAGCTGCACCGCCGCTGCCCTTCGGGCAGCGTTGCGCACCTCGTGCGCGGCTGGCGGTGGGTCGGAGCCGGGAGCGGATGCGGGAGGCGGAGACGGAGGGCAAGATAAAAGGGGCGGCACGCCTTCGCCTGCCGATCCAGTTTGCACGTGGGTTTGGCGCGGCACGGCACCTTGCAGTGCCTGTGCCGCGCATGCATGCAACGCGGTTCGCCGCCAAGCATGCCTGCGTGCCGTCTGCGTTGCTTTGTGTTGTGTTGCGCTGGAGCTTGCGCCATGGCCTCGCGTAAAGACACGCAGGATGGCGAGCGTTTCCGCGTCAGGCCGGCGGCGCCGAGGTCGCGCGCCGGGCCACGTTCGCAGCGCTTCGTCTCGCATGTCCTGAAGGCGGCCTCGAAGGCCGGCGCCAATGCTTCAGGTGTACGTAGTGGGCGGCCAGCATCCATCTTCGGCCGCGGCCGCGTGGCTGCCGGCATGGCTGGCCACCGGCTCCCGGCGAACGCCCGGCGCGTGGTCATCAAGTCCCGCTTCGTGGTCCTCAAGAAAGCGGGCGCCAGTTCAGTCGCCGCGCACTTGCGTTACATCGAGCGCGACGGTGTCACGCGCGATGGGCAGCGCGGCCAAGCCTACGGTGCGGCCACGGACGAGGCGAATCTCAAGGCCTTCGAGGAACGAGGCCGAGGCGACAGGCACCAGTTCCGTCTCATCGTTTCAGTCGAAGACGCCGAGCAGCTGGAAGACCTGCGCGGCTACACGCGCGAGCTGATGCGGCGCATGGAGGTGGATCTGGAGACGCGGCTGGACTGGGTCGCGGTCGATCATTGGGACACGGACAACCCGCACACCCACGTCGTGTTGCGCGGCAAGGTCGGCGAGGGGAGGGCGAGCCGGGACCTGGTCATCGCCCCGGACTACATGGCCCACGGCATGCGGTTGCGTGCCAGCGAGATCGCGACCGAGTGGCTCGGGCCCCGTACCGAGCTGGAGATCCGGCAAGGGCTGCAGCGAGAGGTAGAGCAGGAGCGGCTGACTAGCCTCGACCGGACGCTGTTGCGGCAAGCGGCGGCCGATGTGGTGGACCTGACCCAGGCGCCAGAGAAGACCGCGAACCTGCGGCAGCGCCAGACCCTGCTGCGTGCCCGGCTGCAGCGGCTCGACGCCATGGGGCTGGCCGAGCGGCTCGACGCGAACCACTGGCAGTTGGCGCCGGGCGTGGAGCGATCCCTGTCAGCGATGGGCGAGCGCGGAGACATCCTGCGCGCGATGCACCGGGCAATGAAGGGCGACAAGCGTGAGCTGGTGATTGAGGCGAGCCCGACAATGTCCATCGTCGGGCGCATCACAGGCAAGGGCTTGGCCGACGAACTGCACGGGCGAGGCTATCTGGTGGTCGATGGCGTCGACGGACGGGCGCACTACCTGAAGCTGCCGGTCGGCGCCGACTTGTCGGCGCTTCCGATGGGCGGGATTGTGGAGGCGAACCCGCCGGCGCAGGAGCGGGCGGTGGACCGCAACATCGCGGCGGTCTCGAGAGATGGCGTCTACAGGACCGCCGAGCATTTGGCCCATCTCGAGCTGACCAACGATCCGGATCCTCGATCTGCCGTGGATGTCCACGTGCGCCGACTCGAGGCGTTGCGCCGTGCGGGCGTCGTGGAGCGTGTGGCCGATGGCGTCTGGAAGGTGCCGTCGGATCTGACGGTGAAAGCGCGACAACACGATGCGCAGAAAGCTGCAGGACCGACCATCGAGTTGCACTCCCACCTGCGCATCGATCAGCAGGTACGCGCCATCGGCGCCACCTGGCTGGACAGGCAATTGATCGATGGGGGCCGCGGCTTGGTAGCGCAAGGCTTCGGTACCCAGGTACGCGATGCAATGCGCAGCCGCGCGGAGTTCCTGATCGAACAGGGCCTGGCCGAACGTCGAGGTCGGCGTTTCGCGCTCGCACGTGACCTGCTGTCGACCTTGCGGGATCGGGAATTGGCGGTAGCTGCCAAATCCTTGCAGGATCAGACCGGCCGGAGCTACCGGAGACTGAAGGACGGCGAGCGGGCCAGCGGCACCTATCGCCGAAGTATTCAGCTTGCCAGTGGTCGCTTCGCCATGCTCGATGACGGGGTGGGTTTCGCCCTGCTGCCTTGGCGACCTGTGATTGAACAGCACCTGGGTCAACAGGTCTCCGCCGTCAGCCGTGGCCAATCGGTGACTTGGCAGTTGGGGCGGCAGCGGGGCATCTCCATATGACGACCGCCCGGCGTGCATTGCCGATTCGGGCTACCGAGCCGAGGTGATCTCGGCCAACATCGGTTGGACCAAGCGTTGTCGGACCGTATTTCATGAATGCAGAGCCGCCGCCTCGCGGCCTAGCCACCTCACGAAGCTGTCCGCTCCGTCCTTGTCCGTCGCAGCGATGCGGCGATTGCTCAACCCCGAATCCGACCGAAAAGCTATGACTATGACCGAGACCGATCTGGAAGCCCTCAATTTCCCCGACGCACCGAAAATGGTGTCAGCCGAGTTCCCTGGCCCGAAGTCGGCTGATGCGCTGGCCCAGTCGGCACGTACCGAATCCATGGCGCGCGGTGCCGGTCGAGCGCCCGTGGTGATCGATCGCGCTTTCGGCGTGACTTTCAAGGACCCCGACGGCAATACGTTCATCGACCTGTCGGCTGGCGTTGGTGTAAGCAGTGTGGGACGTTGCCATCCCAAGGTGGTCGCAGCCATGCGCGAGCAATCCGAAGTGCTGATGCATGCCATGGAGGTGAATAGCACGAAGCGCACGGAGTTGGCCACCAAGATCTCTGAGATCATGCCGGAAGGACTGCGAGGCGATTGCATCACGTTCTTCACGCAGGGCGGCAGCGACGCGCTCGAAGCAGCAGTGAAGTTTGCCAAGCGCGTCACGGGACGGCACCAGATCATCGCTTTTCATGGGGGCTATCACGGTGTGTGGAACGCCTCCGTGGCGCTGACTACCGGTACAGCCTATCGCAAGGGCTACGCTCCCTTCATGGGCGGCGTAATTCACGCGCCCTATCCTTATGCTTATCGGTTTCCATTCGACACCAATCAAAAAAGTGCCGAACAGATCGCAGGTGAGTACGTCGACTATCTTCTGAATACGCCATACACGGCCGCCGACGATGTTGCAGCTGTGATTGTCGAACCTGTGCAGGGTGAAGGCGGATACGTGCCGCCCGCGCCGGAGTTCCTGCAAATATTGCGCAAGGCCTGTGATCGCAGTGGCGCGCTGCTAATTGTTGACGAGGTGCAAGCCGGCGCAGGTCGGACCGGCAAGATGTGGGCGGTGGAGCACTCTGGCGTGAAGCCGGACATGCTCACCTTCGGCAAGGGCATCGGGGGCGATGTCCCTATGGCAGGACTCGTGATGCGCTCAGACCTAGCGGCAAAGATTCCGGACGGATCAGTACCGAATACCTTCGCAGCCAATTCGGTCTCCGCCGCCGTTGCGCTCACCAACATCAGTCTGTTGCAGGATCCTTCGCTGGGTCTGCTGGATCGCGCTCGCTCGCTTGGTCAGGAGGCAAAGGAGTACATCCAAGGCCTCAACAGTCCGTTCATCGGCGAAGTCCGCGGCTTGGGGCTCATGATCGGTATCGAGTTGGTGCAGGATCGGGCGACCAAGGAGCCCCTGAGCCACGAGAAGATTGGCGAGCTGATGGGCTATGTTCTGAGCCACGGCGTGATGATGGTGCCATGCGGGCGCTATGGCAATGTGATGCGCGTGATGCCGTCGCTCACGATTCCGCGATCGCTGTTGTTCAAGGCGCTTGACATCTTTGGACGGGGCTTGTCCACGCTTTGACGGGGCCGCAACGCGACGAGCCGATATGCGCCACCTTGCCAGCGGCAAGGGAGACGCTGCGTGGCTGCGAAAAGGTCATGGTGCCGCACGCGGATGATCGAGGCCTTCGTTGCTGGGGTATCTGCACACCGCGCACCAAGATTCTTTCCCGTTCGGCCTAGCCTGCGCGCAGAAGAGCCAGCTTGTTTGCGGACTATGGGCTTCATGTAGCGCGGCCCGGGAGTGCGGTGAGGTGGGACGCGGCTTGTCCATCGCCAAGCTGCCGCGAACTGGTTGTGAGCTTTGCGTTGCCGGACGCCACGAACAGGTGCTCCGCTGTGTGCCCAATGGGAGGCGCCGTGGTCGCTGACGCGATCGTGCATCGATGACGGCGGATGAAACAGTCTCGCAAGTCAAAAAAATCCCTTGCGTGATGGCGCTCGGCGAAGTGGCTTCAAACCACTATGAATGAGACCTCTATCACTATTGCCTTGCGGCGAGTGGCACAGGAGCAGAAGTCGTGAAGAAAAATTGGCAGGAGATCTGCCTGACACTCGAGATTGCTCGCAAGGAGGATCTGCGGGGATTCAAACGGGAGCTGCAGAAAGCATTTGCTGCAGGCATGGTCGAAGCCCTGTGCACCAGCCCGGACGAGCCCATCCCCTCGGATGAGGACATGGAGAAATCGTTTGGCGCGACGGGTGCCGTCACCTGTCACATCTTGATGAATGGAGCCCGGGTCGGTGGTGTAGTGCTGAGAATTGACGAGGCCACCCAGTACAACTCGCTGGACCTCTTTTTTGTGTCGACCGGCACTCACGGCCGTGGCGTCGGACTCCAGGCCTGGAAGGTCATCGAGGCTCGTTATCCTGAGACGAAAGTCTGGGAAACGCACACGCCGTATTTTGAGAAACGCAATATCCACTTCTACGTGAACAAATGCGGATTCAAAATTGTAGAGTTTTACAACCGGCACCATCCCGATCCCGAGCATCCCCAGCCTGCAGGTCTCCCCGGGAGGTGGGACATGTTCAGATTTGAGAAGCTCATGGGTTAGGGGGGGCGCTTGTTCGGTAAATCGCATCGTAACCAGCACACCGAACTGCGCTTGGATCAGCACGATGGCCTTGCCGCTCGATCTCGCTTGGCCAGGCAAACCGTTTTTCCGCGCTGGCCGGGGTTTCGCTTCCGGAGCCGGTCGGCAGATGCGCCAACATATGTCGGCGTTTGGGTTTTTTGGAATCCCACAAGCGATCGTGCCTGAGGTGGGTTCCTTTAGGAGGCTCAGTACTTCGCGGAACATCGCGACCCTCTGCGCCTGACGCTGGCCCCACACGTACGAATGTCAGGCAGCGGATGCCCCGGGCTGGCGGCGATGCGGCAGCAGTTCGCCGACAAGCGACACCTTGTGCGTGGCAGGCACAAGCAGGACGTCCTTCAAGTACGCGTACGGATCGAGCTGATTGAGCTTGGGCGACTTGTCGACCGGATCAAGTCCATCGCTGCGGCCGCCGTGCCGATCCGCGCACGGTGAACCCGCGAACAGCCAGTTGCCTCGGGTGCCTCTGCCCACGCTGATTGGACAGATCTGATCCTCCACCCAGTTGTTTCCATACGTGCAATGCATCGGCAACGGGCCTTGCCTTGTGCAATCTCTCTGACGAGCTGCGGAGGATCGGACGGACTGCACGCCAAGGCGCTCCGCATTGGACAAGCATTCAACAGGTCAACGGCGCTTGATCGGCACGGCCTTTGCGTTGGCAGCGAAGCTGTCCTTCGCCTAAAGGGGTTTCCCCTCTATGAAGCTCTGATCGATCTGTGCAAAATTTCGTCTATGTGAGAATTTGGCATAGCAAAAGCAGCCGTCCTTCAAGGAGTGCCAGCCGGTGAATCAAAGCATCCATCGCTTTCAAGACATACATGCCCACGCGGTCTCGGTGCAGGAGTGGAACCAGACCTACAGCCAGATCACTGCGGGGTCGCTCGAGAGTTCACTCATGCAACTCACGAGTGCAAGATGCCATGTCTTTCGGGAGCAAATCAACCAGCGGGTGGTGCAGCACGGGGAGGCGCCGAAGGGCAGGGTGTGTTTCGCGGTGCCACTTGCGATCCCGGGGGCGATCCGGATGCAGGGACGCGAGGCGGACTTCAGCAGCATCTTTTTTCTTCGTGGCGGAGAGGAGTTCATGTTCCACATGCCAACAGGCATGGACATGCTGGCGATTACCTTCGAGCGCGAATTCTTCGAAGCCGCGTTGGGCGACACCGCTTCGGCTAGCGAGATCCAGACCTTGCTTCGGCAACCAGTAATCAAGGTGCCGCCGCCGCGTCTTGCAGAGTGTCGCCAGCGTTTGCTCACGATGTTCTCCGAAGCGCTTGTCAACGAGGAGCTTGGCAACACGCAGGCGCGCGAGCGCGAGCTGGAACAGGCCATGCTGGATGAACTTCTGGTGCTGATGACCGACCCGGCCTGCGACAGGCGGCAGCGCAGCGGCAGCTCCACGCACAGTTTCATCGTTGAGAAGTGCCACAGATTGGCGATGTCGGAGACGATCAACGTGCCCAGCGTGATCGAGTTGTGCCAACGCCTTCAGGTGAGCCGGCGCACTGTCCAGAACAGCTTTCGCTTGGTCGCTGAGACTACGCCTTTGAACTACCTGCGCTCCGTGCGCCTGAACGGAGTACGTCGGACTCTCATGTCGACTCCGGCCTCCGAGCTTTCCATTGGCGACGCGGCCTCCCGATGGGGCTTCTTCCACCTGAGCCATTTCGCAGCGGAATACCAGGAACTGTTCGGTGTCCTGCCGTCCCAGACCAAGCGGGCGGAAGAGGCCCGGGCATACGCTGCCTGAAGCAGCGCGTCGAATCGTCGCGCTGGTGGCAGAAAGTACCTCCGGTGCACACAGGATCGTGGAGTTCATTGGCGTCGCCGATGGCATCGCTCGCCAGAAGAGCAGTCTGCACGCAGCCCATCATGTGCAGCACTCCCCGCCGCATACGTTCCCGGCCCTTTCTGGGCACGACGCGGCGTGGTGCACCGTTTAAAAGCTTGCCACCACCATCAGCTTGAGATAGGGATTGGCCTTGGCGCTGCCGCTTTGATTGCCCCCGTTGCCCTCGTATTTGCGAGGCTTGTAGATCCCAATGATCGGCGAGAAAGTCAGATTCTTGGTGATGGCCCAATCCAGGTAAAGAGCCAATTCGCGCGCGTCCAGGTTTAGCGTCGAGCGGTCGGCGAGCGTCCTGAAGTCGAAGAACATCAGCGTCGCTGCCAGATTCTCAAGCGGCCGAACGGTGAGTGCGACATCGTGGATGCGGGTGTTGAAGTTGTACGAGAACGCATAGTTCGATGCGACCTCGCCCTGGTACCGCCCGCGGAAGCCACCCTGAAACAGGGAGTCGAATTCTTTCGAATACCGGGTGTAGCGGTAGCTCAGCGAAGGCTGCCATGCCACGTCGGAAAACGTATAGCCCGCCTCGGCGTACCATGCGTTGTCGTTGCGAGAGCGCTTCTTTTGGTAGGCGTACTCGAATGCGAAGTCTGCATCCGGAATTCCGGCGTTGCCGTCCGCGCGAATGCTATAGATCTTCATGCCCTTGCGCTCCAGACGCGTCGGTGAAATGGCGTATCGCTCATCGACGTCCAGGCCGCGGATGAAGGTGAATCCGACGGTGCCTTCGGGGGCGGTGTAGTCGAGCGTCCCGACCGCGATCTCCGTGTTGGCCTGCAGGCGCGTGTTCGACTTGAGCCACATCGCGCTTCCGTGCAGTCCCTC
>DATLHT010000402.1:0-7108 GCA_035539795.1 Burkholderiaceae bacterium | reverse complement strand
CCTGTCATCTGTTCGAGCGCGACTGCTCGATCCAGCGCCGCCACCAGAAGGTCATCGAGGAATCGCCCGCCCCGCGCCTGCCGCGCGCCGATGTCGAAGCTATGGGCGACCGCATCGTGCAAGCCATGGAAGCCAGCGGCTACGACGTGATCGGCACGGCCGAGACGCTGCGCGACCGTGATGGCCTGTTCAGCTTCCTCGAGATGAACACGCGCCTGCAGGTGGAACACGCCGTCACGGAGGAAATCACCGGCATCGACCTGGTTGCAGCCCAGATCCGCCTGGCGGGCGGCGCACGCCTCAACGAGGTGATTCCCTCGCAGCCGCAGATCAACGGGCATGCCATCGAAGTGCGCATCTACGCTGAAGACCCGGTGCGCTTCTATCCGTCGCCCGGCACGCTCAAGACGCTGCGCCTGCCGAGCGGGCCGGGCGTGCGCGTGGAATGCGGCTTCAGCGAAGATAACCGCATCACGCCTTACTACGATCCCATGATCGCCAAGTGCATCGTGCATGCCCCGGACCGCGCCCAAGCCATCGCCGGCATGCGCGCCGCGCTGGAGGCGACGGTCATCGAGGGCGTGAAGACCAACATTCCGTTCGCACAGAAAGTCCTGGCCGATGCCACCTTCGCCTCCGGCGAGGTGCATACCGGACTGGGTATGCAGATCCTCGGACAGTAAACGCCACTCTCCGTCCCGGTGCCCGCGCTGACGCACCGGGACAGGTAGCGCGCGTCGGCGCCCGACAAGACCGCAGCCCAATCGATCACTCCTCGCACGCGCCCGCCGGACACGCCACACGCCGCACGGCGCCGTGGTAGCGATGCCGTCACGCACGGCATCGCGCATTGCCGCATCCGCCATCTCGGACGCGACGGCACACGCCCCATCATGCCCTGCGCCTTTAACGTTCAACACACTCTCCCGCCACCACCTTGCCGGCCTGCGAAGCGAACCGCCATGCCCGGATCCGCACCCGCGTCGATTGCCACGCCCGATGCAATGCATTATGATTTATCGAACAATTTTTGCAAATTGTATCTATATAAATTGCGATGAATTGATGCAATCCATCCCAGTATCCCCGGCATCCTGGGTGCACCCTATCCGCGCCCTGTCGCGCACATTTCCTCAGCGAGCTCTCCAAGAAGATGAACGCCATGCACCCGGCCACATCCCGCCCGACCCCTGCCACCCCGGAAGCCAACCCCTTCATCGGCTTGACCTATGCCCAGTCCCTGCGCCTGATCGCCGCACGCTTCGGCGCGCATGAAGCGCTGGTCATGGACGGCCGCCGGTGGACCTTCAAGGACGTGCTAGATGAGGTCAACCGCGCCTCCACCCGGCTGCTCGCGGCCGGCTTCCAGCCCGGCGACAAACTGGCGCTGTGGATGCCCAACCGGCCCGAGTTCCTGTGGTACTGGCTCGGCGCGGCACAAATCGGCATGCTCGCCGTGGTCATCAACACGCGCCTCAAGGGCCAGGAAGTGGCCTACCAGGTTGCGCAGTCGGACAGCCGCGCGGTCATCGTGCCGGGTGATGGCGCGTTCAAGGATTTCATCGGTGACATCGCCTCGTTCCGCGCCGAACTGCCGGCGCTCGAGCATGTGATCG
Organism: Burkholderiaceae bacterium; assembly: GCA_035539795.1. Classification (GTDB taxonomy): domain Bacteria; phylum Pseudomonadota; class Gammaproteobacteria; order Burkholderiales; family Burkholderiaceae; genus Imbroritus. The sequence goes on along the minus strand of DATLHT010000402.1, from coordinate 5,492 downwards.
CGCTCGATCCAACGGCGCATCCGGATGTCCTGGACTGGTCTCGGCCCGGGCATGTGTCCGATCACGCGCCCGGCACGGAGCACGCCGGCGCCGCTGCCCTGCCGCTGGCGGAAGATCCCGAAGCGCCCGCGCTGAGCTCCTATTCCTCCGGCACCACCGGCCTGCCAAAAGGCGCGCTGATCGCGCATTCGGTGTTCCGCAAGGCATGGGACATCGGCATCTACACAGACCAGACGGAAAACGACCGCCTGCTGCTGGCGATTCCGCTGTTCGGATCGCTGGCCATGATGAACGGCGTGCTGCCGTTCTGGACGCGCGGCGGCGCCATCGTCGTGATGGAACGCTTCACGCCCCAGGCCTTTATCGATCTGGCCGCGCAGGAACGCTGCACGATGACGCACCTGCTGCCGCCGATGATCGTGGCGCTGGAAGCGCTGCCGCGCGCGGAAGTCCGCAGCAAGCTCGCCACCATGCGCACGGCGAACGTGGTGTCGCTCGACCACTCGATCTTCCGGCTGGTGACGGACGCGCTCGGCATTCCCGGCGCCATCATCGGCTACGGGCTGACTGAATCGACCACGGTCGCCGTCCGCAACCGCTGGGACGATCCCGCCGAAGCGCGCATGACCTCGCAGGGCCATCCGCTGCCCGGCATCGAGCTGCGCATCGTCGATCCGGAATCCGGCGCGGTCTGCGATCCCGGCACGCCCGGCGAGATCCAGTTGCGCGGCTACTGCATCATGAAGGGGTACTACAACAAGCCCGAGGAAACGCAACGGGCGGTGGATGCCGAGGGCTGGTTCCACACCGGCGACTTCGGCGTGGTGCGCGACGACGGACGGCTCAGTTTCCTGTACCGCTACAGCGACGGCTATAAAACCAATGGCTTCAATATTTCGCCGTCCGATGTCGAGGCGGTGGTCCGGCAGCATCCGGACGTCGTCGATACCGCGGTGTTCGGGAAAGACGATCCGGTAGCGGGACAAGTCGGCGTAGCGTGCGTGGTGCTCTCCCCGTCCGCACGGGACACCTTCGACGAGACGAGCTTTCTGGCGTTTTTGCGCGAGCACCTGCCGTCATACAAGGTGCCGCGCCATGTGGTGCCGGTCGAGAGCCTGCCGGTCACGGCCGGCACCGGCAAGGTGCAGAAGTTTCAGCTGCGCAAGATGGTCGAGCATCTGCTGCCGGCGCGTAACCTCGTGCCCGGGGCAACGGCCTGATGTTGCATATCGGCACCGGATACCGGTACCGATATGCCAATACCGGAAATCCTGGTCTGACACGCGCGTTAGGCGCCAGTTGATCGCGTCTGATGCGCAACCCTGTCCGGTAACGTCCGGCCGCCACGCGCGCCGCGCGGATATCGCCGTTCAGACCACCGAGCTGTAACGCGTCGGCCGCGACACCAGCAGCGCTGCCAGCTTGGCAAAGCAGTTCTTCAGCACATCCGGCGCCAGCGCGGCATTAAGCGTGATGCGCGTCCCTGCGTCACCCGCCCGGCTGTCGATCAGGAAGTTGTCCAGATACGGAATCGCCAGGCCCTGCTGCCGTGCGGCGCGCACGAATTCATCGGCATTCCACGCCTTGGGAATATTCAGCCACAGGTAATTGCTGCCCAGCGCCGCGCGGAACTGGTCTGGCGCGAACACCGTGCGGGCGATGTCGAGGCACTTGCTCATGGCGTCTAGGTACCCGTCGGCCAGCGTCTCCGCGGCGCGCGTCTGCACCAGCGAGGTGGCGAGTTCCAGGTTCAGGGTCGATGGCCCAAGCCGGTTCGTGTATAACGCATCCGCGAGCGCCCCCAGCATGGGCCCGCTGGTGTGGAGATAGCCCACGCGCACGATCGGGCTCATGAACTTCGACAGGCTGGTGATGTAACAAGCGCGGCCCGTCAGTTGCGCACTCAGCGGCGCCGGCCGTTCGCGCAGCGGGCTCACCGCGGCATCGTCCTCGATCAGCACGAGATCGTGCTTCTTGATGATCTTGGCAATTTCCGCACGCCGCCGCACCGACATCGTGCGCGTGGTCGGGTTATGCACCGTCGGCTGGAGATACAGGAGACGGGCGCGCGTCTTTTTTGCCTCGCGCTCCAGGGCTTCCGGCACCACACCTTCGTCATCCATCTCCAGCGGCTGCAGGTGCAGCCCCTTGATCGCGGCCATCGACTTGAGGCCAGCGTAGGTAATTGACTCGGCCAGCACCGTATCGCCACGCGGCGCCAGCACATCGAGACAGGTAGACAGCGCCTCCTGCGCACCATAGGTCGGCAACACATCCGCCGCCGCGGCTTCGAGCCCGCTACGGCGGATCCACGTCGCACCGGCCTGACGATGAGATTCCGTGCCCATATTGGCCGGATACTTGTGCAGCGGCATCATGAGCACGCGCTCGGCCAGCTCGCCCAGCGCGCGGGACAACAGCAGGGTGCCCTGGTCGGTTGGCGCGGCACTGTAGGACTGCAGGTCGATCACCGCATCGGACTGCGGGGCGAACGTACGGGGCGCTTCCACCTCGGTCGGTACGCCAGTGATGAAGGTCCCGCGCCCGACTTCCCCGGAGACCAGGTTGTGCTTGCGGGCCAGGGCATACGCCCGGCTCACGGTGCCGACCGTCACGCCCAGCTGCTCGGCCAGGTCGCGCTGCGGCGGCAACTGGTCGCCGGGCACCAGCTCTCCGCTTTCGATGGCGCGCGCGATCTCTCCCGCGACCGCCAGATACTTCGGACCAGCCGCACTCGACAGGTCTGGCATCCACTTTCCCGACATAGCGTTACCCGTATTGATTGATGATCGATTGTATCAGTTCGCCTGCGCTGCTCTGCCCGCCTGGCGCATCCGAAACCCGTGGCGCCACGCAATATTTCGCTATATTGATTTATTTAGATGGTATCATTTCAACAACATTGATCCATAACAATGATGTCACGATAGATTCAATCCCAAAGGAGCCAGCATGAGCCAGACTTCAGCGCTTCACCGGTACACCCCTCTCGATGCGGAACAGGCCGCCCAGACGCCGCGCATGCGCGAACTTCGCCAACTGGTCATCGACGAGTTCCGGCCAACAGGCCGCGCCTGCGGCAAGACCTGGGACATGCCAATCCGCAACATCGAGCAGCTGCATGAGCGTGGCTGGCTGCGCAGCGCCGTCAGCCAGGCCCTGGGTGGCAGCGGCTCGACCCTTGACGACGCCGACAAGGCCACCTACGTGCAGGCCATCCGCACGCTGGCCTATGGCTGCCCGAGTACGGCGCACTGCTTCCAGGTCCATATGCATGCCACGTGGATCATCGAGAAAATCGGCACGCCCTGGCAGATCGACCGCTACCTCAAGCCAGCGCTGCGCGACGGCCGCCTGATCGGCTTCGTCGGCTCGGAAGCCAAACGCCGCAGCCAGTACATGGTCAACACCAAGGCCAAGCGCGTGGAAGGCGGCTGGCGCGTGACGGGCGAGAAGAACTACGCGACCAATGCCAGCTACATGGGCGCCATGATTGCTACCGCGGCCATCGACGGCGTCGACAATCCGCTCGAAAACCACCTGATGATGCTGATCGACGACAAGATGGAAGGCATCACCGTCGACCCCAGCTGGTATCGCCCGGCCGGCATGCGCGCCGCGGACAGCCCCATCATCGTGTTCGACAACGTGTTCGTGCCCGACGAGCAGATCCTCGGCCAGCCCGGCGAGTATCCGCGCGGCCGCTGGCAGGGGCGCTATCACCTCGGGTTCGCCGCCAACTACCTTGGCGCCACCGAAGGCATGTTCGACTGGTTCATCGATTACATGAAGCTCAAGGGCCGGACTAAGGACAACATCCTCCACCTCCGCACCGGTGAGATCCGCATCGAACTGGAGGCGACGCGCGCCCTCTTCCACCGCGCGATTGCCGCGTGGGCGGAAGGCGATATCGTGCAGGCCGAACTGCTGTCCATCGCCGCCAAATCCACGGCGGCGCACATGGCGTTCAATGCGTCCCACAAGATCATCCATGCAGCGGGTTCGACCTCGCTGTTCGAAGAGTATCCACTCGCCACCTACCTTGCCGACCTGCATACGCACGTGCTGCATGCGGTGCACGACAAGTCGGCGCAGACGCTGGGCCTCGCCACGCTGGGCGAACAGTTCGATTCGACGACGCAGCGCTAGGCGCAGCGATAACCAAGCACATGGGGCAGCACCAGGCTGCCCCATGTTTTTTACAGCGGTACCTCACAACGGCACTCAGCCGCGAAACGTCGCGGTGATACGTCACAGTGAAGCCGTGCTACCTCCATCCGTCTGCATGACAATGCCATTCAGCAGGGTCGCCGCGTCGGACAACAGAAATGCCACAGCCGCGGCAATCTCTTCCGGCAACGCATGCTCGCCGCTCAGCGGCTGGGTATTGAACGCACTCGCGGGGGCATGGCTGCCGCTACCACCCAGCGCCTTGCTGGCCGCCAGGATGGCGTCGTAGCGCTGCGAACGCACCGGCCCCGGCGCCACCACAATGATGCGGATGCCGCTGGCGCCGTACATGTTCGCCAGCCCCTTGGTCATCAGGTTGACGGCTGCATTCGCAGTCATGCCCGGCAGGTGCACCGGCTGCGTCGGCTGGTGGCCACCGCGCCCGGAGACGTTGACGATGCGTCCGTACTGCGCCTTGGCCATATGCGGCAGGACCGCGCGCATCACCTTCAGGTAGCCGAAGAACTTAGTCTCGTAGACCTCCTGCCATGCCTCGTCGGGCAACTCGAGGAAGTCGCCGAAGCGCGGCACCGTGGTGGTGTTCACCAGCAGATCGATACGCCCGTACTGCGCCACGATCTGGTTGGCGGTCCCATCCACGGCCTCGCGCTGCGTGATATCCATGGGCAGCACGAGGCAATCGACGCCGCTGCTGGCGCGCACGCGCTCCGCCAGCGCCGCCAGGCTGTCCGCGTTGCGCGACGAGATCACCACGCGGCAACCCTCCGCCGCCAGCAGTGCGGCCACAGCCTGGCCGACTGCACCGCTCGCGCCAACGACCCAGGCGACCTTTCCCGACAGCCCGTACTTCACCATGTCATCCCCCTGCAGTTAACTACATCAGTTCGGCACAATGCCGGCTTCCCGCACCACGCGCGCCCATTTCACCGCCTCCTCATGGACGAACTGCTTGGCATCGTCAACCGTATTCGGCTGGGCCGGCGTGGCACCCATGTCGGCAATCGCCTTGCGCACTTCCTTCATCTGGAGGATCTCGTTCATCTCGCGGTTCAAGCGGGTCACGATGGCCGGCGGCGTCGCGGCCGGCGCGAACAGGGCGAACCACGTTGCGACTTCCAGGTCCTTGTACCCGAGTTCCTTGAACGACGGCACATTGGGCAGTTGCTCGGCGCGCTGCGCCGATGACACCGCCACCGCCTTCAGCTTGCCCGCGTTCACATGCGGCACCAGCGCAGTGAAGGTATCGATGGTGAAATCGACATGGCCGCCGAGCAGATCGTTCAGGGCCGGGCCTGTTCCCT